>CAYSNA010000032.1:0-21552 GCA_964432185.1 uncultured Cytophagia bacterium | reverse complement strand
GGTGTATTGCTCGAATGGCAAACGGCTAACGAAATCAATCACGCCGGCTTTAATCTTTTTCGCAGCGTAATGGATGAGAATAACGATGTCAAACTGAATGGCGCGCTCATTACCAATCCATCGGATAACCACATGACCGGCGCCGAGTACAGCTATCTCGACACCCCATCGCACGATGCCACTTACTTTTATAAATTGCAATCCGTTGATCTGGATGGTGCGACCACCTTTTTCCCGTCCCAAAAAGTTGAATTTTCTGCCAATACGGTGGCGAACGAGCCTGAGCTTCCGAGTGAATTCAAGCTGGAGCAAAATTATCCCAATCCCTTTAATCCGGAAACTCTGATTCGTTACCAGTTGCAGGCCGGCGCTTTTGTTAACATCATCATCTACAACCTGCAGGGACAGCGCGTCAAACATCTCGTTTCATCAACGCGGCCCGCGGGGCATCACTCCGTGTTGTGGAATGGTCTGGATGAAGAAAATCAACAGGTGGGTTCCGGCACCTACATTTTGTCAATGAAAGCCGGAGAATTTCAGGATATCAAACGGCTGACGTTATTACGCTAATAAATCCAGGGCCGCGCGCATGCGGCCTTTTTTATTGGCAGACGATTTTGTCATATTTTTGGCTGGAACCAACAACTTTTAAACAAATTGTGCTCTTTTGGAATTCTTGGTACCGCGTCAAAATCGTTGCCATCCCTTCCGAGAATTTTCCTCACCCTGTGGCCAAATAACCGTGCAAATTATCAAATAAAAACTTATATTCTCCGGCATGTTGAACTGGAATTTAAACGGGAGAGATTATGGCACATCGACACCCTAAAGGATTAATTGTTCTGTTTTTTACAGAAATGTGGGAGCGTTTTAGTTTTTACGGTATGCGCGCCATTCTCGTGCTCTATTTGACCAAAGAGACGATGGGTGACAATCCCGGCCTCGGCTGGACCGATGCGAACGCGCTGGTGCTCTATGGCTGGTACACCATGCTGGTGTACGTCATGTCCATTCCCGGCGGTATTTTGGCAGACCGTTTCTTAGGGCAAAAGAAAACCGTATTTCTCGGCGGTTTATTGATTGCCGCCGGACAGCTTTCGCTGGCCGTGGACAATATCACCATGTTTTATACCGGCCTGGTGCTGCTGATCACCGGCGTCGGCTGTCTCAAACCGAATATTTCCACCATGGTCGGCGGGCTGTATAGAGAGGGCGATGCGCGCCGGGATGCCGGATTTACCATCTTTTATATCGGCATCAATATTGGCGCCTTTAGCGCGCCGCTGCTAGTCGGTTATGTCGGGCAAAAAATTAACTGGCATTACGGCTTTGCGCTCGCGGGTATCGGCATGCTGTTGGGACAAATTGTTTATATTTGGGGACAAAAATATTTAAAAGAGGTGGGCAACCTTATTCAGGTCCAAAAGGATGCAGCCACGCGAAAACATGTTCCACTGACAAAAATTGAAAAAGACCGCATTGTCGTGCTGCTCATTTCTTTTCTGATTGTCATCATCTTTTGGGCGGCCTATGAACAAGCCGGCGGTTTGATGAACCTCTACACCGATCAGAAAATCAATCGTATTGTTCTCGGTTGGGAAATTCCGGCAAGCTGGTTCCAATCCGTACCCGCCCTGTTCGTTGTGGTGCTGGGTACCGTAGTCGCCGCCTTTTGGACGCGTCGTTCGCAAAAAGGCAAAGAGGTCTCGGCGCTGTTCAAAATGTCCGTTGGTATTATTATAACGGGAACAGGATTTTTAATGATGTCCGGCGCGGCACTACAGGCGCAAAGCGGTATAAAAGCCATGCTGATTTGGCTGATTCTCTCGTATCTTTTGCAAGTGATTGGCGAGCTGTCGCTGTCACCTGTGGCGCTGTCGTTTATCACCAAACTGGCGCCGGCCAAATACGGCTCCATCATGATGGGGCTCTATTTTGCCGCAACCGGTCTGGGCAATAAACTGGCGGGTCTGGTTGGCGAGTTTGCCACCAAAGCCGGCGAGTTTGAGGTGTTCACCGGCATATTTGCCTTTTGCGTTGTTTTTGGCCTGTTGCTGTTGATCTTTTTCAAAAAATTGAATGCCCTGACGCACGGCGCTGAAGTTATCCGCCAGATTGACGAAGATGAAGCACAAGTGATTATTGAATCTTGATTACGAGCCTGATTGTGAATTTTAAAAAATTTAGTATTCTGTTTTTGATTTTTGTCGTCGGCTTGACGGCAGACATTTTGACCAAAAGAATGGTCTTAAACAACATAAAAGGCCAATCGGCCATCACCATCATCGACGGCTACCTTGAATTTTCCTATATCGAAAACCGCGGGATGGTCTTTGGCTTTTTGAACGATCACAACGCCGGTTTTAAACGCTACGCACTCACCGGCCTGACGTTCGTGTCCATCATCATCATCAGCACGATTATATGGCGTATCCGGGACTTGGCGTTTATCTATCTGCTGCCGTTTTTTATGATCCTCGCCGGCGCCTTTGGCAATGTATTCGATCGCATCCGATTTGGCCACGTCATCGATTTCATCCACATGCATTGGCGGGATAAACTTGACTATCCCTGGCTGTATAATGTTGCCGATGCGCTCGTGGTCGTCGGTATGATCTTTTTGCTGATCCTGTTTCTCTTCAAAAATGATGTGTATGAAAGTGTGACGGCGAAAAAACAAGCGTCAGATCAAGTTGAAATGGATTGATTCCATTGCTGATCTACGACTAAAAATTTTTGGCCTGTCATCAACAATAAAAACCGCCAAGGTCTCAAAGAAAAGCTGAGAAACAGATATTGAATCTCAGCGTCTTTTTGGCGACCTCGGCGGTTCGTTTATTTTTTCAGCGGTATTTGTTTTACAAGCCGTATCATTTACAGAATTACTATAAATGGCACAAAAGGCAGGGCAGTTAATCCTTCAAACCTAACACCGTGCAGATATGAACCGGCGAACGAGTCGGCACGTCTCGGCCTTCAAGTTTAATGCCTTTTTCGCATAAAACTTTAAAATTCGCTACATCTTGTTGATCAACAAAGATAAATGGCGAGATTTGATTTTTCCCCGGTTTAAAGTGCATGCCCCCAACATTGACTTCTTTTATATCAACCCCGTTGTCAACAAGGTCGATGATGCTCTTGGGTGAATCGACGAGCAACAGCACCTTTTCGTTGTCAAAGTCACCGCTTGTGAGCGCTTTCACCGTATCGTCGAGCGTCAACACGGATGCGGACAGAGGTTCGGGCACGGCGGACAGGTAGATGGTTTTTTGCCATTCCACTGTCGCCACTTCATCACTGCACAACAGAATACGGTCGGGCTTGAGCACGCTTCCCCAACCAACAACAACTTGACCGTGAATTAACCTGTCGTCAATTCGAATCATTACCAACGGCATATTAACGTTCTCCAGATTTAATATTCTGCAGGGATGTAATACCTTTTACAGCATCCTTTTTCATTTCTTCCACGAGGTCGTCGAGCGACAGACTATCGCGTTTGATTAAAAACGTCAGCAGCATGGCGAGATTGACGCCGGACACCAGCCGCACATGCGGCAGATCCTTGACAACCGCCGCGCTGACATTCCACGAACTGCCGCCGCGCAGACAAGCCATAATCACGATCCCGTCCACACCGTCGCGCGGTTCGTGGACAATGGAATTCAAGCGTGATTCAATTTCGACAATAGACATATCCGTCACGGACAGCGAAAACAGGCCTTCATCCGTTCCCATTATCGTTTTTGCCGCTTCGATCGAAGCGTGCCCCAATGGGCCGTGCGCAATTACTACTCCCTGTTTCATCACACATCCTCAATATCTAAAAGTATTTCCGGCACTTCCTCTTCAGTCGTTTTAGAGACATTTTTTAGCATTAAACGGCGATTAAAATCATGCGCCTGCCGCACGCCGATCTGTTTCAATTTTTGATCGAGCGCAATCGCTTCAGCGACGATGGTGAGATTTTTTCCCTCCATCACCGGCATCTCAACAAACGGAATGTCGACGCCCATAATCTGCGTGTACGGATCATCCAGACCGGTCCGGTCATAGCTGTTCCGCTCGCCGTATTTTTCCAGTTTTACAATGACGTGTATATCTTTTTGGCCGCGTATACCGCGCACGCCAAACATTTTATTGACGTCGATGATGCCGAGGCCGCGGATTTCCATGTGGTGCCCCAGCGTGCCGCGCGGCGCTCCTCGCAGCGTATTAACTCCGATTTTCGTGAGTTGCACCGCATCGTCGGCCACAAGTTGATGCCCGCGTTCGATCAGATCGAGTGCCAGCTCGCTTTTACCGATGGCGGCCGGACCGATAAATAAAACGCCGACACTGAATACATCCACCAGCGTGCCGTGCACAACCGTGTACGGCGCAAAAGCATGTTCGAGATATTCACTCAAATGACGATGCACCGACGTGGTGTTATCGGGCGTGGAAAAAATCGTCACGTGGTGATCATTGGCGCATTCAACAAGCTCGGACGGAATGCGATTGTCATTCGTCACAATGATGCAGGGCAGATCAAAATCAAGCACATTGGAAATCGCTCGAACCCGATCCGCGCCATGCAGGGTGTTCAAAAAACCGATTTCCGTATTTCCCATCACCTGCACGCGCCAATAGGTGAACACCTCAACAAAACCGCTGAGCGCCAAGCCGGGGCGATTCAATTCTTTCTGCTCGATCTCTTTATCAAACGAATGTCGGTCGTTGACGATGCGCAAATTCAACCGATCTTTCAGCGCATCGTACAGCGTGCCCACCCGGATATACTTGATCGCCTTGGGCTGCTTGGTTTCGATAATTTCCTTGTAAACTCTTTTGGATTCCATGGTCAATATAATGACAAAAGTGTGAATGGCATATTGGGAGCGCCGAAACGCTCCCAACACCTTTATTGTTCGACCTCGGGTTCAATATTTTCAGTAATACGTTGTTTTTCGAAATGCCGGAGTTTCTCTTTATATTTCAAAATCTTGCGTTCCAACTTGTCCACAGCGAGAGTGATGGATTTATACATATCTTCACTCTTTTCGACCACGGCTAATTTTTGACCAAAGACTTTGACAACAATCTCTGCCACCTGCTGCTGTTTTACAAAGTCGAGAATAATATCAACGTCGAGGATATCATCATAATATTTTTTTAAACGCTGGACTTCAGTTGTTGCAAATTCTTTAAGACGGTCTGATGTTTTAAAATGTCTCGCAGTGAACGAAATCCTCATAAGAACCTCCTTCATTAAATATGAAAAGTTGCCCGCTATTAATAATCATCCATTAACTTCTCCAGGTCACCTCCTTTTTCAAGAGTATCAGACCCCTCCGAACCTAGTTATCCGTAGCGCGCGGATGCGCCTTTTTATATATCTTTTTCAAATGCTCTGCCGAGACATGGGTGTAAATTTGGGTTGTGCTCAAATTGGCATGACCTAAAAGCTCTTTAACAGACATTAAATCCGCCCCCTCATTGAGCAGGTGGGTGGCAAATGTATGGCGCAACGCGTGTGGATGTGCTTTTTCTTTATCCGCTACTCTTTTTATGTATTTATGAACGATGACTGCGATTTGACCTCGTGTGAACGGCTCTTTTTTATCTTTAACAAAAATAAAATCGCGAAATTCCAGCAGTGTATCTTCTTCTTCTTGCCGTTTTTTCAGATAGGTAGCGAGATCTCGCGCCAGACGCTGCCCCATGGGCACAAGGCGCGTTTTTTGGCCCTTGCCGGTGATACGAAAAACGCTTTCATCAAAGCGGATGTGCTCGAACCTCAGATTTGCCAGTTCACTGACGCGGATGCCGGTGGCGTAAAAGAGTTCGAGAATGAGAAAATCGCGCAGCCCTTCAAAAGTGGTGGTATCCGGTAATTGCAGCAGCGCCTTGACTTCACTTTCGCTCAAATAGTGCGGTAATTTTTTGGCGAATTTTGGAGTTGCGATATTCAGAGTCGGATTAACCTCAATGGCATTTTCGCGGATGAGATATCGGGCAAAAGAGCGCAGCGCCGCCAGTTTTCGCGCCAAACTGCGGGCGGAATATTTGGCGGTGGTCAACTGACCGAGAAATCCGCGAATACTCGCTTTGGTGAAACAGTCAAAACCGGGGGTCTCTATATTAAAACGATCCTTAAGGTAATTATGATAATGCAACAAATCGCGCTCGTAGGCTTCAATGGTATTTTGCGAATTCCGTCGTTCGACCTCGACATAACGGATGAATCGGGGAATCCATGTGAGAATGTGGTGCGGATGGTTATTCATATATTTTTTAATATGACCTCAACGATAATTGTGCGGAGACAAAGTTGAGGATTTTTGTGCTTTTCCCAACCGTGCTGTTTCACGTTGTTATCTGAAAATTCTTTTGACTCTTTTTGCTAATGAACAGTAAGATATTAAGCCATCAAGATCAAGCATTTTTTCACTCTGATAGTTATGAATGTTGGCAAAATCTGTTTTGTATGCCGCACCACAGATTAATTTTAATTGAGCGGCAGTAGATTCGAATCAAATTGCGCCCGGCATTTGGGGCACTTTAGTTCATCGGTGCTCTCGCCGGCTTTGGTCACAAGATAAAGATTGCCGCATTTCGGACAAGCCATATTCAGCGGCATTTGCCACGACGAAAACGTGCAATCCGGGTACAAGCTGCATCCGTAAAACGTGCGACCGGTTTTGCTGGTCCGCTCAATCACGTCGCCGGTACAGCCCTCTTTGGGACAACGGGCGCCCGTCGTGTACGGTTTGGTGAACTTGCATTTCGGGAATCGCGAGCAGGCGACAAAACGACCATAGCGTCCGATTTTAACGATCAAGTCCGCATCACATTCCGGGCAGTATCCCAAAAAACGGTGCGTGTGCGAATGAATGACTTTGGAATATTGGCACGAATCGGGATAGTGTTCGCAAACGAGAAATTCACCGGATTCCTTGTTAAACTGCATCATGGCGCTGCCGCAGACCGGGCATTTGTGGCGCGTCTTTTTTCCCGCCGAATCACTAAAATCGAGGAGCGCGGGACGAGCATCGGTTTGCAGCAGCTTTAATAATTCATCAACAGGACTGGCTGTTTTTTTTCCGCTGTGGAAGACTTTGATAAAATTCCGTTTTTGTCGCCGGATGAATTGCGCGCTCAAAATATCCGGAAAATGCCGTTGCAAAGCGGCGTTGGCTTCCAATCCCGCGCGCGTCGGCGCCAGCGTGCCGTCATCCGCCCGGCGGATGAATTTCCACGCCGTTAATATGTCCGGGATAACTTCGAGCGTCTCGCTGAGGCAAGCATCCAGTTCGCCAAGCGCTTCGATGAGCAGTCCCTCGCTGTATGCAAAAGCGGCGCGGCTCTCTTCGGCAATAATTTCAAAATCTTCAACATGCAGTTCGGCGCCTTTTTGAAATTCGGACTTGAACAACACCGAGGATTGGTTTTCCGTGCTGGGAAAAACCTGCAAATAACCGCGGCCTGCCGTTTGGTTTTGTTCGGTTTGTAAAACAAAACGTTTTTGCGGCCCACCGTACAGCGTCACCTTTCGGCGGGTATAGGTCGTATCCGTCATTTGTGAAATGAGAAATCGTTTCCAGATGACCTGGTACAGTTGCGCCTGATCCTCATCCAGATATTTTCGCATTTTTTTCGGCGTACGCGACAACAGCGTTGGCCGAATGATGGAAAATGGTGAACTGCTGTTTTCAGAATAGAGGCGCGGTTTGTCGGGCAGATAATCTTTGCCGTAATTCATCAGAATATATTCGCGCGCCGCCAGGATTTCATCGGCGGGGCAAAAGAGCGAATCGGATACCGGATAGGTAATCAAGCCGATAGGATTTTTCAGACCGACCTCGCAGCCGTTATACAATGAACGCGCGACGCTCATGGTTTTCCGCGGCGAAAAGCCGAGAAATTGTTCGGCCACGGCCATCATTTTGGCAGTGGTTAGCGGCAGCGGCGGCGCGGTGGTCACGCTTTTATCGGTGATGCGGCCAACGCTGATTTTTTGATTTTTGATATCGATAATGAGCGCTTTGGCCGTATGCTTGTCAATGATGGTCGCCGGTTGCCCGTTCACCTGTATCAGGCGCGCAACAAACTTGTCGTTTGCCTGTTTTAAAATCACATTGATGGCGAGCGCTTTTTCGCTCATCACGCCGGTAGTGGAGCGCTCCTGATCGCAAATCATCTTCAGGGCCAGGGCGGCGGCCAAACCAAACAGGGGGCGTTTGGCGCGTTTTGTATTCAACACCTGACGAACGTGATAGTCAAAGGCGCCGTCCATTTTGACGGCTTGTTCGAACAACTCGCCATCCGGGGTGGTGATAATTTTTCTCAAATCGGTTGACAGCCGCACATCTTTTTTGGAAATCACCGGCAGAAAAAGCCGACGGACCGGTCGATCCAGCGGACTGAGGGATTCGACCAGTTGATGCGCCAGAGCATCGCCGATTAAATCGGGAGAGGTGGCCAAAAAAACGGAATCGCTGTTTTTGATCAACTTTGCCAGCGCTTGCAATTTGGGCTCAGTGAGAAATGATAACTCGGCGGGTTCATTAAAGATGAGATGCTGCAGGTACTCCATTCCGCTATCGTTGCTCATGCCGTTGATATTGACGATGACCGCAGCATCGGACAGTAAACTCTGTAAGGCGAGAAACTTTTGTTGTGATTCAACTAATATAAGCGATTTGGCCATAAGGGCTCGACAAGGATTGTCGCAACACTAGTGAGGATAATGTGTTGTGGTAAATTGAAAATAGCCTTTGGCGGCGCTGGCTTCAAAATTCAGCACAACGGCGGCCACCAGGTCTTTCATATCCTCAACATCCATTTGGTTCAGGCGCAGATCAACGGCACGGTCGATGACTTTTTCCATATTGTCATCGGTCAGCACGTTGAGCTGCCGTAAATGAAAAAGATAACTGTAAGCGGTGGGAGAGATGGTTTGCTCCTCAATGTCATTCAGAGCGCGCCACATTGGACGCGGCACCAGCTGATGTTGTTCGATCGACATGCGGTCGATCGTTTCGCCGTGATTCATCAGCCAGGACATGGCGGATTGAATTTCGTCGTCGGAATAGCCCTCATCCTGCATGACATCAATAATTGTTTCAAGATCCAGATCACCGCTGCCGCTCTCACGAATTTCATCGAGCACAAAAGTGAGAATATCCAGAAATCTTTTATCCATGTAATCGTTACTCCGAGTCAATAATCATGATCATGAATAGTGACGCTTCAATATAATACTAATAAAAGCAAAAGCAAATACTCAAATTATTTTCCGTCGCGCACGGTTAACCGGCCGCTGTGAGAGCGCGTGCGCTCGCTGTTGGTCACACGCTCTCGTCTCAGCCATCAATCGTTCAAAGTTCGGTCACACTGTGCGGATCAGATTTTACCGCAGCAATTTTTATATTTTTTACCGCTGCCGCACGGACACGGGTCGTTACGCCCAACCGTCTTGGTGTTGACCACCGTCTTTTGTCGCGGTGGTTCACCGGGACGAGGCTGGCGTTGCTGTTGAGCCGGTGCGGGCTGTTTCATCGCCTGGTTAAAAACTTCGACTTGTGAATGCGATGTCGTAAAACTTTGCGGTTCAATGCGGCGCATCTGTTGATCTTCCATTTCGCCGCCAACGTCAAACACCTTGAACAGCGTGCTGACGGTCTCGCGGTTAATGGAATCTATGGTGCGTTCAAACATGGCAAAGGCTTCGCGTTTGTATTCCAGCAGCGGATCTTTTTGTCCATAACCGCGCAGGCCGATACCTTCGCGCAGCTCATCAACGCCATGTAAATGTTGACGCCAATTCTCATCAATTTTTTCAAGAACATAATAGCGTTCGAGTCGGGTGACGAGATCTCGTCCCAACTCGCGGACACGTTTATAATACAGATTTTTTGCCCAACCGCCGATTTCATCCATAACCATATTCGGATCCATACCTTCCGAGCTGCCGTCCGACACTCGCGGCGCCTGACGGAAGATGAGACGGCATTCGCTTTCGAGACGCCGCGCCTGCAGCGAATCGAGAATATCATCGCCATCCAGCACTTTGGCGATCATGGCATAAATCGTATCATCGATCATACCGACGACGGAATCGGAGACAATTTCGCTGCTCAACTCTTCCTGTTGAATGCGCTCGACACGGTCGGAATATTTTTTATAGAAAGCCAGTCCCCACGCCACCACATCTTCGGTAAATACCGCAACGCTGTTGGCATCCCGAGTGGATGGCACGGTGAGTTCGGGCTTGGCGAGGAACATATTATCGAGCCGTCGGCTCAGCTCTTTTTGCGCCGCGGCCTGATCCGTCTGCGCCGCCAGAATTTCTTCGACCACGGCATGAATGGCGGCTTCGAGCAATTCCTCATTCAGCGCACTGGCCAGCATTACATCATCATAAGCGTCCTGCTGATCGCGCACCTTCGCCCGGTAAAACTGGCGCGCCTGGCGGATGAGTTGTACGATCATCGCTTCAGCATTGTCATCCGTGGACACCGAAAACGTCTGCGCAAAAATCTGTTTGAAATAATCGGCATCGTCGGCCGCCAGCTCTTTGGCCGCCGTGGCATCGTGTTCAAACAATCGACGGGCGATAACCGCTTCGACAAAGCGAATGGCGCCAAAATAACCGAGAATACGGTGGCGCATGCTGATGTCCGCCGGCAGGACCAGGGTGTCAAGCCACTCGTTGCAAATGTCCACAAGTTTGGACAGCCGGATGGATTTTATCTCGTTGGCGCCAATATCCGGGTGGGCGCCGAGAATCCGATCCAAATCGGCGAGAAAGGCGTCGGTGCGCCAATTGATCGGCGCCTGATCCTGCGGCATATGCAGGTTCATCAGCCCAAAGATGAACGTAGAGACAAAATCCTTAATCGGGATATGCGACAATATAATATCATTAAAGGCGTATTTCGCTCGATCGATTTTTTGTTGGTAAATCTCCTGCGCCCAGGCGACAATTTTGTTTTCCAGCGCAGCGGCATCGGTGGAAGCGCCCGGCGTCAACCATTCGGGCGATTGGTTAAAAATACGCTCCAGTTCAAACTTGATGCCGTCGATATTCCATCTCGACACATCCGTGGTGCCGGCATTGTGCAGGCGGATTTTCAACTTGATGAGCTGTTTCAACACCTGGTTCACATCGGCATAACCAAAAATGCGGTGGCGTTCCTGCAATTGATTAAAATGATGGTTTCGTTCGATCTGGTCGGCCACCCAATCCCGCAGCATCGCTTCGAGCTCGGAATATTTCATGCGCTCCAGTTCGTCAATATCATCAGCCGGAACGGCGCCGAAATATTTTTTGATGTCATCCAAAAGGCCGACAAGGTTCCAGGCTGAGCGATCATTGTCATCCTGAATGAATTTTTTCAATTTGGATTCGACATAATCCTCGGCTTTGGCAAAACCAAGCAAGTTTTGTCGGCGCTTGTAAATAATCTTGCGCTGTTCGTTGAGCACATCATCATATTCGAGCAGTTGTTTTCGGATTTCAAAATTGCGCTCTTCCACCTTTTTTTGCGCGCGTTCAATAGATTTGGTGATCAGGCTGTGTTCAATACGTTCGCCTTCATCCATGGAGCCCATGCTGCTCATAATGCTGGTGATTCGATCCGAGCCGAACAATCGCATGAGATCATCTTCCAGGGAGAGATAAAAACGCGACGATCCCGGATCTCCCTGACGGCCGGCGCGGCCGCGCAACTGACGATCAATACGACGGGCCTCGTGTTTTTCCGAACCGATGATATGCAGACCGCCGGCTTGAACCACCGCCGGCGTTAATTTAATATCCGTACCACGACCGGCCATGTTGGTGGCGATGGTGATGGCGCCGGGCAGACCAGCCTTGGCGACAATCTCGGCTTCGCTCTTGTGATGCTTGGCGTTCAACACCGTATGAAAACGACCCGACTCCAGTTCTTTGGTAACATCGCCTTTTTTCAGCCAGTTGGCCAATGGAATACCGCGAGCCGTGAACAAATTACTGAGGTGCTGCGACACATCAACAGAAATGGTTCCGATGAGCACCGGTCGGCCCTGCTCGTGCATCTCCAGCGCCTCATCAATGATCGCGTCGTACTTTTCCCGGCGCGTGCGGTAGATGACATCGTTGTGGTCATTCCGAACAACCGGCCGGTTTGTCGGAATCACCAGCACCTGCAATTTATAGGTGCTGAAGAATTCCTGCGATTCGGTCTCGGCCGTACCGGTCATGCCGGCGAGTTTATGATAAAGACGGAAAAAATTCTGCAAGGTGATGGTGGCCAGTGTTTGCGATTCAGCCTGCACTTGCACACCTTCTTTGGCTTCGAGGGCTTCGTGCAAACCGTCGCTGAAACGACGGCCGGGCATGAGGCGGCCGGTAAAGCTGTCAACGATCATCACCGCCTTCTGGCCGCGGTTGCCGCCGTGACGGCGCAATTCGCCTTCTTCCGGCGTTTTAACGACGTATTCGACATCGCGATGATACAGCGTATAGGCGCGCAGCAATTGCGAAATATTTTGGATGCGCTCTTCCACCGCCTGATAGTTGGCCCACAGGCGATCGCGGCGCGCTTCAAGCACGCGGCTCGGCTGGCGATTGAATTGCAGACGGAACCACTGGTCGATCTCCTCAGCCGTGATCACGCGCGAGGGAGAATGCGCCGCAGCGATGAGTTCATTCATCTCCCGCTCATCGAACATAAATTTTCGCGCGCGCAGATGCGCTTTTTCCTTGGGCAGCAGACTTTGCAGCTCGGCGCTGGAATTTACTTTTTTTGCGCTGAGGTGCAGCATTTCGTCGCGGAATTTTTTCAAACCCTCGTCATAGCTGAAAAACGGCAGACCATCCACCAATCGTGAGCGGGCGGCTTTTTGGAGCGCCATCGGAAGGCCGTTTTCCGTTTGTTCAAAAACCGAATCGGATTCCATTTCCAGATCACTCAGCATGGCCGCCAGATTCTCAAAAATGGAGGTGCGCGGCACAGCATCGCCGGCGAGACGCTCGATTCCCGCATCGGACAGGCCGGCGATCGGCAGCGAAAACGAGCCGTCCATCGGGCCTTTCAAATCATCACGAAATTCAAAATAACGACGCAATAGGCGACGCTTTTCCGAATCCGACACATCGTCGCGCGCCAAAACCCGAAAAATATTTTCAAAAACATGACTGAATCGCTGAACATCCTCAAAAGCACGCGAGGGGCTTGTGGTGGGATTGTTTGAGCCGAGGAATTCATCCAGCTTGAGTCGCAGACTGGTTGACGAGCTCGTCGAATCCGTCGAGTGTGAAACTTGCCATTGTTTGATTTTGGCTTGGGTCTCTTTAAAGGAACGACCGAGCAGCGCGTCGAGCTCGCTTGTCGCCAGGCCAATAATTTTATTGTTTTCAATTTTAAAAATACGCGATAGATCATTTTTGTTGGCGCGCACATCTTTATCAAACTGAAGGACCAGGTCGTTCGTTTGCGCGGCAAAATCGGTAAAAAAGGCCTGGCCAATTTCCGTCAGTTGGACGCGCGAACGGCCATCCGCTTCTTGCACAAGCGTATAAAAGAGATCGGTCTTGCCGTCATTTTCGCAGGTTTTGTGGATGGATTGAATATCGCGGTTCAAGCGCTCGACAGCCTGGACGCGTTCAGCATAATCATAGGCGGTTTGATTGACCGTGCGATCCAACAGTTGCTGAATCTGACGATCGCGTTCCTCAACAATGCTGCGATCCGGCAGAACGTACAGATCGGGATTGCCGCCGAGCAGCGCAATGCGGCCTTTTTCCGCGATGTGCTTGACGACGCCAAAATCATCGGAAAATTCAAAATAATCCTGCATTTTATCTTCGGACTCGTCGCTGCGCAACATGACATCCAGTTGAAAGATGATCGGTATTGTCAGCGGGTCGCCGCCAAACATGGCAGCAAGAACGGCAATTCGACCCTGTTCGGTCAGGCCAATGGGCGCGCCGGTGGATTTTTCCGATTCGAAAAAATCATTTTGCAATTGACGGCGGCGGTTTTGTTCGTTACGCGGGACAGCGGCGCTGGTGTCAACATCGGCCTGCTGACAGATGGCAGAGAGCACGTCATCAAACGCGTTCACCAACTTGGTCAATGCGGCATCGCCATCCTTGCTCAGGTACGCCTTGCCCTGTTCTCCCAGACCATTGACGGCTTTGTCCATCTTTTTCGCCAGTTTGAAATAATTGTGATAAATGGACGATTTATCACCGGCATCGGAGGCAACAGACGGCACATTACGCAGCCGTTTGTCAAGTTCATCGAGCGCCGATGTTTCGGCCTCGCCGATGTCTCCAGAAATATTATTGAGCGCCAACATGCCCTCAAAACTGAGGCCGTTGCAGCGTCCGCTCACCGGATCGAGGGTAAAATACAGTGCTTTTTGCTTGCTGCCCGCCAAATTCGACAGGACCTCATCCAGCGCATCCAGCTTTTGAATTTTGTGCGCCACATCCTGATCGCGCCCGCCGGATAAAAAGATACGGCCTTTTTCAGTGATATCAACAACGTGGCTCTTTTCATCAATGGTATAATAGAGTTCCTGATCAACCGTGGCCATATCCTTATTGACCTCGAACTGACCCTGGATGCGTTCGATCAGTTTTTTCACCCAAAATTCCGAGGTCAAGAGTTCGAGCAATTCTTTATTTTTGGGATCGCCACGCAGAGCCCGCAGGATGGCCATACCGGCACGCTCTTCATCTTCTTCCAGCAGCGCCTTGCCGTCCTTGATCAACTGAACCACCAGCTCTTGCTGGCGTTTGTACAAATTTTCAACCACCGGTTTCAGTTCGTTATAAACATTTCGCGGTGCGCCGACCGATCCGGAGATAATCAACGGCGTTCTCGCTTCGTCGATGAGCACACTATCGACCTCATCAACAATCGCATAGTGGAGCCGGCGTTGTACCACGGACCAGACATCGGCGGTCATATTGTCGCGCAGATAATCAAAACCGAATTCGTTATTGGTACCGTAACATATATCAGCCTGATAAGCGATTTTGCGTTCGTCCGGTTCCTGCTGACCATAAATGGCCGCCACGGACAGACCGAGGAATTTATAAATTTCACCCATCCATTCACAATCGCGCTGGGCGAGATAATCATTCACTGTGATCAGATGCGCGCCCTTGCCTTCGAGCGCATTCAAATAGAGCGGCATGGTGGCGACGAGGGTTTTACCTTCACCGGTGGCCATTTCGGCAATTTTGCCTTCATGCAGCGCGATACCGCCGATGAGCTGCACATCGTACGGCACCATATTCCACTCGATTTCCTGGCCGCGCACCAGCCATTTTTGGCCGATCAAGCGACGACAGGTATCTTTGACGGCCGCAAAAGCTTCGGGCAATATATCATCAATCGTCTCGCCCATTTTAAGCCGATAACGAAACTCGTTGGTTTTGGCTTTTAATTCGTCATCTGAGAGTTCTTTATATTCTTCAGCTATACGATTAATCTCGTCAACAATGGGATTCAACCGCTTGAGCTCCCGATCGTTATTCGATCCGCCCATAAATTTTGACAAGGCTTTTTCGATTTTCGCCAGCATAATTATCCTCAATAATTCACTATATCATTAACTCGATTTTTTTCGAGCTAGTCTTAACCCTAAACGATCCACATGTTCAAAAGTTTCCGGCATCAGGTGGGGATTAAAAAAAGACGCCGCTTTTCGACTGAGCGGCGTATTGGTCTAATCTATTCAAATGCAAAAAATGACGCCTTGTAAAATCCAGCTTTGATCATTCCATCAAACGGCAGCTGCGTGTCCAGCTTCTTTGCACACGAGTCCCGTTAAATTTGTCTTAAATGGAAAAATGGAAACGTTTCAATCCGACGATTCGTCTTTTTTCTTTTTGTTTTTCTTTCTCCGGCCGCGACCGGTTTTGATGACCAGTCCTTCTTCTTTCAAATCGAGAAGAATGGCATCGAGAATGCCGTTAATATAGCCGCTGCTTTTATAGGTGCTGTAGCGTTTTGCCAATTCAAGCGCTTCGTCAATCGTCACTTTGGGAGGCACATCGTAAAAGTGTATAAACTCGCACACGGCAATTCGAAGAATGAGAAGATCGATGACAGCGATACGTTCAAACCGCCAGTTTGCCGAATGCCGCTTGATATATGTATCGCATACGTTTCGTTCTTCAAACGTTTTGGTAATGATCTTTTTGGCAAAAAACATGGCATGCGGCGGTTTTTCGCATTTTGGCATCAACTCGTCCAGCACCACGGAAACCGAGCTTTTCGTCAGTTCGATGGCATAAAGAATCTGCAGCGCTGTTTCTCGGGCATCGCGTCGCGTTTGCGGTGGTACACAGATAAAGTCTTCGTTAAACATCTTGAATTATAACATCATGCCAACCGTACACATCTTGTCGCTCGCCATTGACATACTCAAAATAGCGGCGCTGGATTTTTTCAGTAATTGGGCCGCGCGTGCCGGCACCGATTTTCAGCCGGTCAATGCTGCGCACCGGAGTAATTTCCGCCGCCGTGCCGGTGAAAAAGATTTCATCGGCAATATAAAGCATTTCGCGTTGAATTTTTGTTTCAATAACCGGAATTTCAAACTCTTTGGCGATGGTGATCACACAGTTTCTCGTCAAGCCCGGCAAAATGCAGGAATCAAGCGTCGGCGTATACATAACACCATCGCGAATGACAAAGATATTTTCACCGCTGCCTTCGCTGACAAATCCGTGCAGATCGAGGCCGATGCCTTCGGTATAACCATCCGCCATGGCTTCCATTTTGATGAGTTGCGAACTCATATAGTTGGAGCCGGCTTTGGCCAGCGTCGGCATTGTGTTCGGCGCCATTCTGTTCCAGGAGGAAATACGAACATCAACGCCATTATTGACGCCGTCTTCTCCGAGGTACTTGCCCCAGTTCAACGCGCCGATGACCACATCGACCGGACACTTGGTCGGATCGACGCCGAGCGTATTATAACCGCGAAAAGCAATCGGCCGAACGTAAGCGGATTCAAAGCCATTGACTTTAATGGTATCCTTGCAGGCCTGAACAATCTCCTCTTGCGAAAAGGGAATCGGCATGCGATAAATTTTTGCCGAATCGTACATGCGTCGAATATGGTCGTTTAATCGAAAAATACTCGGACCGGCCGGCGTTTTATAGCAGCGCATGCCTTCAAAAACACTGGAGCCGTAATGAATGACGTGCGACATCACGTGAATAGTCGCGTCTTTCCATTCGATGAACTCGCCGTTCATCCATATTTTGCCTTGTTCGTCTCGTGGATCCATGATAAATCCCTCTTTGTAATGTGGTTATCTGATATCTTTGGCGCGCAATTGTATGGAGCGGCGCCCCATGAACACATTTTCTTCAATGACATAAGCCATATCGAGATTGGCTTCGCCAGGCGTCAGCCTGTACAACAAATCGCCCATATTAAAGGCGATGACGTCCAGAACACGATCGTCCTGGCGCACTTTGAATTTGAGATGATTGCGACCGACGATGGTCGGGGTGCCGACAATGTGCAGATTTCGCGACACAAAAACCGGGCGCATATTTTTCGGGCCAAACGGCGCAAACATCTTTAATAATTTTACAAAATAATCATCAACAATGCCAAGACGAATTTCGGCTTCGATATTCAACTTGGGTACCATGTGATCGGCCGTCAACGTTTCTCTGGCAATGGATTCGAATCGTTCGATAAACGGTTCGATGTTTTCCTGCTGAATGGTCAAGCCGGCGGCGTATTTATGGCCGCCAAATCCGAGGAACAAATCTTCGCATTGTTTGAGAGATTCATACAAATCGAATCCCGGGACGCTTCGGGCCGATCCTTTGCCGACGCCATCTTCCACGGAAATCAATATCGTTGGGCGATAATATTTTTCCACAACTCGCGAAGCGACAATTCCAATGACGCCGGTGTGCCAACCCTCCTTGTGCAGAATGATAGAGCTGACATTGTTATTACTCGCAAACCTGGCTTCCGCCTGTTCAATGGCCTGGTTAAACGCTTCTTCATCAACATTTTTTCGATGTTGATTTTCTTTTTCCAAAATCGACGCAATGTATTCGGCTTCGCTCTCATCTTCAGTGGTCAGGAGTCGAACCGCCCGTTCGGCATTTCCCATTCGCCCGACTGCATTAATTCGAGGGGCAATGATAAAAACGATTTGCCCGGTACCGATTTCTCGTCCTTGCAGCCCGGCGGCTCTGAGCAGGGCCTTCAGACCGAGGTTTTCGGTGTTGTTGAGGGCGGCAAGACCGGCTTTGACAAAAATTCGATTTTCATCCACCAGCGGCACAATGTCCGCCGAGGTGCCGATGGCCACCAGTTCGATATAGCTTTCAAGGATCGACGCATCAATACCCATGCGCTGCAACAATCCTTGCGCCAGTTTGTAAGCGACGCCAACACCGGCGAGCTGTTTGTATGGATAGGTACAGTCATGACGTTTTGGATCGACCACGGCGACAGCATTGGGAATGGTTGGCCCCGGCTCGTGGTGATCGGTGACAATGACCTCAATGCCGAGCTCTTTTGCCGCATCGATTTCCGGATGCCCGGTAATGCCGCAATCCACGGTGACGATCAAGCTGGTTTGGCGCTTTTGCGCTTCTTCGATGCCCTGCTCGGAGAGGCCGTAGCCTTCCTCCTGGCGGTCCGGGATATAATAACTGACGTGCGCGCCAAGTTCCTTCAGCGTCAGATAGAGAAATGAAACGGACGTAATCCCATCGACATCGTAATCTCCATAGATCAGAATGTTCTCATCACTCAACACGGCGCGACGCAGGCGCTCAACCGCTTTGTCCATATCCATCATTTCGAAAGGATCATAAAACTGATCCACGGTTGGATGAAAGAACATGCGGGCGCTGTCTTTATCCGTCACGCCGCGACGCAAAAGTATCTGCGCAATAATTTCGGGAACATTCAAGTCCCTGGCTAATTGTAGAACGTCCTCCTTGTCACCTTCTTCTTCGACAATCCACTTCAAGTCCATGAATAGTGAGCTCCAAACGATCCGGTCACAACCGGAATATGAAATATAAAAAAAACCAAAGCACGTCGATAAGCCGAATTCTGTATCTCCATCCCGCAAAGCGGAAGGAGTGACGATCATTTATCTGGGACGCCGGTTGCCCGACGCCTCTAGCAACCTACCCACGGATCAAATGAGACGGGCCGCCTCTCTCCGTTTATTTGGTCTTGCTCCGGGTGGGGTTTACCCTGCCTTCAATGTCACCATTGAAGCGGTGAGCTCTTACCTCGCCATTTCACCGTTATCCCGTCCCGCTAAGCGGGACGGGACTGTGTATTTTCTGTGGCACTATCCCCCGGTCACCCGGGGTCCGCGTTACGGACCACCCTGCCCCATGGAGTTCGGACTTTCCTCATCCCGTCCCGCACAGCGTGACGGAACGCGATCGTCTGACGTGCTTTGGTGCATTATTTACAACATAAAGATCAGGCGTTTTCCTCAACCTGAATTTCAAGATACTCGGGTTTCCACACAACAATTCGCCCGCAGACCTCGCACAGATTAATCTTGCTCATCATACGAACCTCAAGGGCGCGTTGCGGCGGAATACGGCTGGAACAAGCCTCACAATTGCCGTTGATTAACCGCGACACAGCAACACCACCGCGACCCTGGCGAATTCTATCATAAGATGCCAATACAGGCCGAGGCACGTCTGCGGTTGACTCGGCACGTTGCCGGCGCAAGGCATCTTCTTCAGCGTGCGTTTTCTCAAGCTTGATTTCCAGCTCTTTCTGACTTTCAGCCCATTTTTCCCGCTGCTCCTGCAGCTTTTCGGTCAAGGCCTTGATCTCAACATCAAGCGCGGTTATGGCCTCTTCCAACTCTAAACTTTTATATCCTTTTTCATTGATGGCCTGTTCGCTGGTCTCAATCTCAATGGTGATGGCATCGTACTCTTTATTGGTTTTTACTTCGTACAACTGAACTTTGTATTTTTTCAACTTTGACTGTAACAGCTCGACTTCATTATCCAACGCCAGTTTCTCGCTGACAGTTTCATGTCGGCGTATATTCTTTTGCTCCAGTTGCTGCTGCGTCTTCTCCACCTCGGCGCTGAGCGATTCCACCTTTTGCGGCAAATCCCCTTTCTCAGCCTCAAGTCGCTGAATCTGTGTATCAATTTCCTGTAATGTTATCAGGGTGTCCAGGACTTTTTGCAATGTCAATTCTCCTCAGAATTTATGTACGATTACGCACATCATAAAACAAAAAAAGTGCACTCACGATCTGAATGCACTTTGATATTTAAAAGAAGACGAAAGTTCTTTTTCCACTGTCAATTTTGCAGTACTTTTTGAAATCTGTACTCACCCTCGCCTTTACACTTTATTCATCATGACCAACATTCTCACAGGTGATGAAAATACGTCGAAAAAGTCAAAAAATCAAGATAAAATATTGGTCAAACTCTCAACAGTTTTCCGCAGAAAACCGATTCAAGGCTCGACTGGTCCTCGAATCATTTATCTTTTTTCACCACGTTTTCCAATTCAATTATCAAAAAATTAAATATTGATCATTCTCAATGATGCGCTCGGATTGATTATCGTCATAGAAAAGATCAAGGCTTTGAATTTGAATGCGCGGCTGCATTTTGGGAGAATAGATATAATCGATATGAACGACAGCTTTTGGTGACGAAAATTTATCCGGGCCGGTCATGCCGCCAAAATGATCGCTGCGGCCAAACGCAATATGAAAAGCGAGTTTTTCGTCCAGGAGAATTTCTTGCGTCGGTTCGAGGCCAAAATCACCCAGAATGCCAAAACCGAGCTCGGCCATATTGCCGTATGCCGGCTCGTTTTTAAGATACCCGGCTCGCTCCAGACTCGTTGGCCCGTCCGACAGAACGCGCGTGGCATTATTGGCTTCAATTTCGAACAGGACAATTTCATCATCAAATTGCACCGGCAGGACGCCGTGGCTTTGGCTCGGCTGCTCCAATTCACCTTCATACGGCACGATGTAGGTTTCGCCGCTCGGCAGATTTCCGGCTGTACCGGCATCCGGAAATCGTCCGCCGCTGGCGTGCCCCGGGCGAAAACGTAAATCAAAATAAATGCCGTACTCGTCCATTCCATCAACAAGAAAAAAAACCTCGGCGCCAACCGCGGCGTCAAGTTTGTCCTTCATCACCTGGCAGCGCTCATTCACCAGGCCGTAATCGATGCGCAGCGCCGGAATCATGCTCGGCGCAAATCCGGGCATGGTGGCCGCACGAAAGCCGTAGTGTCGGGCATTGACTTTCATGGGCGCGGTGGTGGAAAATTGTGTCGGCGCGAGAAAAAGTTGATGGGCCGCAAAAACATCCGAAAAAGCAATCTTGCCATCCGACAGGTCGGCACTCACATCGGGAATGAAATTCGAAAGCATGTATCCATACTCGGGCAGATCGGCGTTATTCGAATCGACACTCGGGTAGACGATAAGATTCACCTCGTCCAATCCCAAATCCGACAAACCGTTGTTCAAGTCCCTGGTCCAGTCCAAAGCCAATAAAC
>CAYSNA010000031.1:0-21788 GCA_964432185.1 uncultured Cytophagia bacterium | reverse complement strand
GGCGCAAGTTTTTATTCATCAATTTTATTATTGTTTCCATTTTGGCTGTCGGCGCCAGTTTTATGTTGCCGCACTGGTATGTTGGTAATGTGACCATTTTGCCGCCCATTGAGGAGGAAGACGGCCTTGGTATTTCCTCCATGTTGAGCGGATTGCCGCTCGGCGGTTTGGGACTCGGCGGCGCGGCCTCCTTTGAAGCGAATATCGTCATTGCTATTTTGCAAAGCCGCACGCTGCTTGAGGATGTAGCGGAAAAATTCAATTTGCAGGAACGTTTCAAAACCAAGGATATTGAAAAGACCCTCAAGGAAATGCGCGAACGTGTGGACTACAAGCTGCACGAAGAGGGTACCATCACTATTTCCACCAAAATTAAAACATCCTATTTTCCCACCAAGGAGAAAATTGACGAGGCGCGCTTTCTTTCCCGCGATGTCGTCGCGTATACAACCACCCAACTGGATTCGATCAATAAAAAAATCCGCCGCACCAAAGCTGCCAATAACCGCTCTTATATTGAAAAGCGTTATTTGCAGAATTTGGACGATCTGGAAAAAGCCGAAGAAGACATGCGCGCGTTTCAGGAGAAATATGGCGCGCTAGCGGTTCCGGAACAGACCATTGCCACCATTGAAGCGCTCGCTACCATCCAAGCGGAACAGGTTTCTAAAGAAGTGGAACTCGGCATGTTGCAGAGTTATTTGGATGATTCTCACGCCGATGTTAAACGCCTGAAAAACGAAATTCAGGCGTTCAAGAAGAAGCTCGATGAATTCAATAAAGGTTTTGATGCCGAGAATCCGGACGGCGACATGAAAATCCTGCTGCCGCTGGACGGCATTCCGGAAATGGGCGTCGAGTATGCGCGCTTGTATCGCGAGATCGAAATGCAGGCATTGATTCTCGAATTCATCACCCCGCAATACGAACAGGCAAAGATTCAGGAATCCAAAGACACGCCCACCATTCAAATTTTGGATGACGCCAAGGTGCCGATCAAGCGCATCAAGCCGAAACGCGCGTTTTTCGTCATTTTTATGAATGTCGTCATGTTTATGCTCGGTGTCATTTTTATTGTGTTTGTTGAATATTATCAGCAAATCCAGCGTGGCGAGCGCGACGACTCTGATCGCCTGGCGCAAATTATAACCATCCTTGGTGATGATCTCAAAAAAATGAGACGAGGATAAGTGCCGCTAGTTTGAGCCGGCATGACTGCTGATGAGTTCCTCGACGACGACAATTTCTACATCTCCGAAAACTGCCGGATTGTTGCTTCCCCTTTTTGTTGTGGCTGAAATAGTATTTTTCGGACTGAGTCTCTATTTTGAATCTCCCGTCTTAATCATCGCGGCAATGATGGCGATGGCCATCTTTTTATGGAGTTTTTATTCTGTTCCAAAAACGTTTTACCTCCTCATGTTTTACATTGGGATTTTCCCTTCCTATGCCTCCTATCTGCGATACCCGTATCTAAAGATGTGGGTATTGCTGGAAGTAATTGCCCTGGTTCTTTTTTTAATGTTTTTTTATGATTTTTCCAGCCGAGTACTTGAACGCCGCAAAGTCTTTTTTCAGCGCATGACGATTATGGACAAGGTCGTCGGCTTTTTTCTCCTCTGGACTATTTTCTCAGCTCTTTGGGGGCTCGTTAATGGAGGTGATTTTAAATATATTTATCAGGAAGTTTACTTTTTTGGCCTTTACCTGACCTATTTTCTCATCCGGCGAAATTTTGAAAGTTTGGAAAGTTTGAATCGGTTATGGCTACTGTTCATCATCCTTTCCGTCATCGTCTCTTTTGAATATATTTACATTGCCTATAGAGAAACAGGACTGGGGACGGGCATTCTCATCAAGCGAGTCTCAACCCAACAGCCGCATTTGTCACAATTGGCATTCCCGTATTTGATCAGCTTTTTGTTATTTAAGACCGATAACACAAATAAAAAGCTAGTCATCGCCGCCATGATCCCAAATTTTATGATGATCTTTTTCTCGCAGCAGCGCGGGCTTTGGGTTGGTATTCTATTTTCGATACTTTTATTATGGGGACTATCATTTATTCGATCTGGGGCTAGCATAAAGAACTTTATAAAGTTTTTATTTTTCCTACTCATCGGCGTGGCGACCATCATCGGAATTGGGCTGCTCATTGATACGTTCTTTCTGGGCTCGACCTTGATCACCATGTTTGAGCGATTGAGCACGTTGTTGGAACTGGCGAAAGATGCATCGTTTCTTATTCGATTTAGTGAAATAGCCAATGCTTTGGATCAATGGAAATTAAATCCAATTTTTGGGACCGGATTTGGCGCGACAATTAATCCGATTATTCTGGAACATTATTCTGTCAATCTGGTCGATAATTCATACGTCGTCTTTTTGTGGAAATCCGGGCTCATCGGTCTGATAATTTATATTTTGATGATTTTACTCTTCTTTGTTCGCGGATTGTACATCTTTCGTCAAACGAGACAAATTCAGGTGCAGCGGCTTGTGGCCGCGTTATTGTCGGGATTTGCCGGACTCGCTGTCGTAGCATTGACGAACTCCTGCCTGGCCTATTACCGCTATAATATTTTTTGGGCCATGACGTATGCGACGATAGAATTACTCTATCTACGCGAGAAAAAACTACATTAGGTGAAGTCTTGTTTGATTTTGTTAAACGTATATTTAAACATTCCATTGTTTACGCTGTTGCTACAGTTTTGAACCGTGCCGTCAGCATAATCATGCTGCCAATCTATACCCGCTATCTGACAAAATCCGATTATGGAGCATTAGAGATATTTCTTGTCACGTCAAGCGTGGTTATGTATGTGCTACAATTGGGGATGGGCTCGGCGTTGTTTCGGAATGTTATTTATAAGGAGGGCACCGACCGACGAATTTTAATTTCCACGGCTCAGTATTTTGTCGCATTTTTCTCTTTTGCCGTTGTCATTATTTTGGTATTGTTCTCCTCTCAACTCTCCACGTTCTTATTGGGTTCTAATACGTACGCTAATTTGCTTCGAATCATATTTGTCGGAGACTTTTTCCTCGTACTTGCTACTATTCCAATGACGAGATTGCGAATTGATGAACGATCGGGAATTTTTGCCATTGTGGCTGCCGCCAATTTTATTATCGGAATTGGTCTGAATATATTGTTTATCGTCGTCCTACGTATGGAGCTTTATGGTGCCATTTTGGCTATGACTTTAAACGCGGCCGGTTTTGCATTAATCTATATGGCTGTTATCTGGAAAGATTTTGTACCCAAGTTTTCGATTATTGAATTAAAAGATATGCTCGGCTTTGGACTACCGCTTGTTCCTGCCGCAATGTTCGGGATGTTTATCAATATGGCTGACCGATATTTTATTCGTTATTTTATGGATTTGGAACAAGTTGCTATTTATGGTGCAGCTGCACGTTTAAGTATAGCTGTTGCCTTGTTGGTAAACGCCTTTCAAATGTCATGGCCGGCTGTTTTGTTCTCAATTGCCAAACGAAAAGACGGGCCGATCATTTTTGCTCAACTGTTCAATTATTTCAATGCGTTCTTATTACTTGCCAGCCTGGGAATGGCCCTTTTTTCACACGAATTGTTAGTTGTTTTAACCGGTGGAAACTACACTGAAGCGGCGCCAATCGTATCTCTGCTCGTCTTTTCCTCCGTATTCTATGGCATGAACTATTTTACTTCTATCGGTGTCCAGGTTGAAAAGAAAACATTGTATTATCCCATCTTGGTGGGGATTGCTGCCATTATCAATTTGCTGGTGTGCTATTTTTTGATTCCCGTATGGGGACTTTTTGCCGCCGGCCTCGCCAAAGTTGTGTCGTTCGCGTTTTTGGGAATCTCGATTTGCCTGGTTTCGCTTCGATTTTACCACATCCCATTTCACTTTGGACGCACCGCTATCATCTACCTTACCGCCGTCGTTCTTTATCTTCTTGGCACAACCTTGGATATGGGGCCTTGGTCAGCTTTATTTAAAACGGGAATGATCGTTCTCTTTATTATTTCATTGTTCATCTTTCGACTTTTCGAGAAGGCACATGTCAAAAAGATATCTCGTGCAATTTTTGCTAAATTGGGACTTGTCTAGTTCAGGCAGGTTCTCGCTTGTCGAGGATCTTTTGTGGATTGGGCTAAACATTTAAGAGACTTTTAAAAAGACGTACGCAACCCTTATCTGGAAAGTAGACTGTTTGAAAATCCTAATTGCAACAACCGTTCATCCGCCATTTGATACAAGAATTTACCATAAGCAATTCCGTTCACTAAAGTCCGTGTTTAAAGATGTCAATATTGTCATTCCTAAAAGCCACGGACATCTTCCCGGCGACTTTATTGAGTTTGCGATTCCAAAGGGCAAGTTGGGACGTCTGCTGGCGCCGTTGTATTTATTTTGTGCACTCTGGTCACAAAAACCTGATCTTGTCATTATGCATGATCCGGAATTGCTACCAATGCTAATAATCTTTACTATTTGGTATAGAGTACCGATTATTTATGATGTTCATGAAGATTATCCGAATTTTTTCTTACAAAAAGAATATCTGAATCGTTTAACCAAAAAGAGCGCTGTTCTCATCTATCGTTTTTTCGAAAAGATTGCCTACAAAATTTTTGCAGGATTTATTTTTGCGGATCACTTTACCCGTGATTTGTATTTCAGGGGGCGACAAAAAACGATAGTCATCTATAATTTTCCACGAGTTTCCAGTGTTCCACAATTGGCAAAAAAGTTTGATCTCATTTATCCGGGCACTTTGCATTCCGGACTTCATGCACGGTTGTTGAATATTGCCAAAGAGTTGGACTCGCGCTCGATGAGGGTTTCCTTTTGTATTATCGGGAAAAAACCATCGCAAGATGTAATGGATGATATAGAGCGGATTCGCTCACAGCTCTCTTTTGTTACCATCCATTTTGACCATGATCTATCTTTTGATCTTGTCCAGGAATTGATGGCACAGGCAAAAATTGGATTAATACCGCTTCCACCAACAGCAAAATATAAGAACAACATTCCGACGAAAATGTTCGAGTACATGATGCATGGACTGCCGCAAATCGGCACAGACATCCCTTCGATCTCATTTTTTTATCAACATCTCCAGAGCGGCTTTTGTATTGATGAAAAAAACTATGCCGTTGATTATGCTGATAAAATTAATACAATATTGACGAATTATGACGACTACCGAAAAGTTGCCCAAAAAGAAAGCGCCCTCTGGCTGACCAAGTGGTGCTGGAAAAATGAAGAGATAAAATTAATATCTTTTATTCGGAATCGCCTTGGATTGGATAACTAAAAAATAGATTATGTATCGCTATTTTCGAAATACAGTAAAATATTTTCTTGTCATTTGTGTTTGGCTAATTACACGGTTCCGCCGACGATCTCCTGGGCACGCTCAATATGCATTGAACGGAGCCAAATGTCTCGTTCTGTCAGTATCCGGAATCGGGAATGGGATTTTATGTTCGCCGTTGTTGCAGGCATTGAAGGATCATGGCGCTAAGACGGTTGACGTACTCATTCCCGGGAAAACACACCAGGTTATTTTTTCGGGCTTGGATTCGTGTGATAACACAATAATAATTGCCAATTCTGCACTTAAATACTGGCAACAGTTATTTGAACTTCGCAAAAGAAAATATGATGTTCTGCTGCTGGCATTTCCAACGCCTGAAATTGGCTTTATTGTAAGCAACCTTTTAATTCAAGCCAGGATATCTGTGGCTCATGATTATCGACTTTTCCATCCCTATTTTAAATATATAGAGCGAGCCGTTGATCACATCATCCCAATTGAGACGGAATTCCATGATATTGAGCAAAACTTGAATCTGATCCGATTCTTTGGTGTAGCCGATATCCCTTTCGAAAAATATCCCCAGTTCAAATTCTTCGACGATGCTTATCTAGAAGCAGATGCATTTTTATCCGCCAATCGTATCTCAGAAACTGCCAATCGCCTCTTCATGCATCCGGGGTGCAATCGCGGGGCTGAGCACAAACGATGGCCCGTGCAGCATTTTGTCGAGCTTGGATGTGCGCTCCGGGAAAAGTATGATGTTGAAATATTTGTCATCCTGGGGCCGGATGAAAGTGAATATCGAGAGTTTTTTGATCGGCCCGAGTTTCACATTGTCGAGTCAATGAGTTATGCAGCCATCTTGGCTCTTCTAAGCACAGCGGATTTACTGGTGTCAAACGATTCCGGGATCATGCATTCTGCCGCCCTCCTGCAAATTCCTGTCGTTACCATTTGGGGTGGGACGGATGAACGAAGAAATGGTGCGCGCGGTACCGTTGCAGTTAATATAAAAAATATGGCCATTGAATGCAGGCCGTGTGCTCGTTTTGTTACCACGTTGAATTGTCCGGACATAAAGTTTGAATGTATTCGTTCCATTTCTGTTAAAACGGTTTATGACAGCATTGAGGAAAATCGATTTTTTAGCGATCAGTTACAATCAACTTTGTAGAGAAGTATAGTAGCCCAATCCGCCAATTCAACATAGGCTGTGCAGAGCTTTCCATAAAAAATGCTCAATTGCCCCAGGCGCTTTTTATGAAACACTTTGATTTGAGAGCAGAGATAATTACATTCAAATCCTGCCATCACAAGATGGACCTATGATGTACTTAAACGCATGATAAAGTGTAGTGTATTCGCTCGAATGATACTCGTTGCCGGCATATTCTGGTTCCTGCTTTTTCTCGTTGTCTATTCCTATTTTTTGTATCCCGTGCTGATAGGAATGTGGGCCGTACTCCGCCCGGCTCAACGGGTGCTGGATGATAATTATACTCCGTCCGTCGCCATGGTCCTGTCGGCCTATAACGAGGAGAGTGTCATTGCGGAAAAAATCGAGAATTTTTCCGCGCTGGACTATCCACCGGATCGCATTACGCTGTACATTGGTTCGGATGGATCAGCGGATAAAACGAATGACATTTTGCGTTCGTGTCAGATTAAAAATGTGCGCGCCGAACTTTATAAAGAACGTTCCGGAAAAGCCGCCGTGCTGAATCGATTGATGAAAAAGGTGACGGCCGATATTGTCGTGTTTTCCGATGCGAATACAATTTACGATCCGCTTGCCATCCGGAAACTTGTCCGTCATTTTATCGATGAACGGATTGGCGGCGTGTGCGGTTTGTTGGTGCTCAGCAGCCCGAATGACAATACCGGCGGCGAGGGCGAGCGCACCTATTGGGCGTACGAAAATTTCATCAAGCGCATGGAAGGCAAAATCAAAACCGTACTCGGCGCCAATGGCGCGATTTACGCGCTTCGGCCCCGGCTTTTTCATCCGTTGCCGGAATCCAAAATGATTTCGGACGATTTTTTCATTCCGCTCAAAGCCGTTGAGGCTGGATATGATGTGGCGTATGATAACACCGCTAAAGCCTATGAAAAAACGTCTCCGTCGCTGGAGGGTGAATTCACCCGCAAAGTGCGCATCGGCGCTTCAAATTTTAACGGTCTGACAGAAATTAAAGCCTTGCTGCACCCGCGCCGCGGTTTTGTGGCGTTCGCCTTGTGGTCGCACAAAGTGATTCGATGGTTTGTGCCGTTTATCCTGCTCTTCATGCTGCTGTGCCATGTGTATTTGCTGCCGGTCTATCCCTATGGCCCGCTTTTTGTGCTGCACATGCTGTTTTATTTATTCGCGTTGACCGGGCATGTACTTGAGACGAATAACATAAAAAATCCGGGGCTGTTTCGTTACCCGTTGTATTTTGTCGCCATGAATGCCGCCATGTTTGTCGGTTTTATCAAATTTTTACGCGGCACACAAAAAACAGCATGGACCCGAGTCGAAAGAACGTAATAACCCGTTATGCCGAAACCGATTGAAAAAATCCTGCTGCTATGCATCGATCTGCTCACCATCAATCTGGCGTTTTTTGGATTTTTGCAGCTTCGATCAACCGCGCATCTGTTTGTTGAACGGGAATTTGTCTTCCTTTTGCTGATTTCCCTGATCATTTATTTTTTCTGGTTGTTAATTTTTCTGTTCACCGGCCTCTATCAATCGTGGTACACCAAATCGCGTTTTGATGAATTGATCGGCGTTTTCAAGACCGTCAGTCTGGGCATTTTAATCATCTTTTTGGTGACGTTTGAACCCGAACAGGATTTGGCCACCAAACCAACACTCGGACGGATGCTCATGCTCAGCTATTGGGGTTTGATGGTCTTTTTTGTCGGCGCCGGGCGGATGCTGCTGCACACCATTCAGCGTAAATTGCTCGAGGCCGGCATTGGGCAGCGGAACACGCTCATCATCGGCTGGAATAAAAAAGCGCGCGAACTGGCGGACAAGGTGAAAAAGTATCCGGCGCTGGGCTATCGCATTGTCGGCTTTGTGTCATTGGACAAGAATGAGGAGCAGGGCGAGCATGACGGTTTGCCGATCCTGGGCCACATTAAAAAACTGAACAGGATCGTCGAAACGCACAAGGTGGAAGAAGTTATTTTGTGCCTTGGCAAAGCGTCAAACCGGCAGATGGCCGAGATTATTGGTTTGTGTGAGGAACTTTCGGTGCTGATCAAGATTGAACCGGATTTATACAGCTTTGTGCTTGGGCAGGCCAGAACGAATCAAATCTATGGATTTCCGCTTATCGAGATTCATCCCGAGCTGATGCCGCCCTGGGAGAAAAAAGTCAAACGATTTATTGATATCCTTTTTTCATTATTTGGGTTGATCGTTTTGTCGCCAATTCTTATCTTGTTCGCCGTTTTAATCAAGTTGGAATCCCCCGGCCCGGTGTTCTTTAAACAGAAGCGGGTCGGCAAAAACGGCAATACGTTCCAGGTCCTCAAGTTTCGCTCCATGATTCAGGACGCAGAACGCTACACCGGGCCAGTGTGGGCGGGAAAAGCGGATCCGCGCATAACGCGCGTCGGCCGCTTTATCCGCAAAGTCCGCATTGACGAGTTCCCGCAGCTAATTAATGTGTTGAACGGTGATATGAGTCTGGTCGGGCCGCGACCGGAACGTCCCTATTTTGTCGACAAGTTAAAGCGCGAATACCCGCTGTACACGCGCCGACTCAAGGTCAAGCCGGGCATCACCGGTTGGGCGCAAGTAAAGGGCAAATACGACACGACGATTGAGGAGGCGAAAGAAAAGCTGGATTACGATTTGTACTATATTGATAATATTTCGCTGCGCCTTGATTTTCTCATCATGTTTTACACGGTCTATGTGATGCTGCGATTTAAGGGACAGTAAATGGCGCAGGGTCACGTTGGGCCTAAAGCAACCGATTGATATCTTAACGCAGGTCACAGCGCAATCCAAAACATCTAAACGAGAGTTTGCCGAGGGAAAGACGTTAAATCGGTCACTATCACTATCTCAGTGAATCCCGGCGCCCTCTGAGATTTGCTTAAAAAATTTGCTTTAAAAAACACAATGTTTTAGTTTTTATCGCAAAGCACAGAGTTTTGCAATGAAAAAACATATGACCTGTACGATTCCTTATGCTGGGGGTGTTTAGCAAGCTTTGAAGAGTTGAAATCAATTTTAATGTCGTTTAATTATTTCTCCGCGCATGCTGGCGCCCTCAGCGCCCCCTGCGTTGAGAGTTTCTAAAATAGAAATCTCAAAAAAGGTAAGACTATGCTGGATTTAAAATACATTCGTGAAAATGCCGATCTCGTTCGTTTGGCTGTGATCAACAAACGTGAAAAAGCAGATGTGGATGCGCTGCTGGCGCTGGATGTCAAACGGCGCGACTTGATCGGCACGGTTGAAACGGCGCGGGCCGAGCAAAACAAAGTGACGCAGAAAATTTCGGACATGAAAAAAGCCGGCCAGGATGCTACTGAGGTTATCGCGGAGATGCGCACCTTGTCCGATTCGATCAAATCGATGAACGATGAGCTCAAACAGATCGAAGAAGAAATTTACCAAATGTTGATCCGCGTTCCGAATGTGCCGCATGAATCTGTGCCGGTTGGCGGCGAGCAGAACAATCAAATAGTTAAAACATGGGGCGATTTGCCGGTCATGGATTTCCAGCCGCTGCCGCATTATGATATTGCGGAAAAACTTGAAATCATCGATTTTAACCGCGCCTCGCGAATGTCCGGCTCGTTTTTTGTCAGTTACCGCGGTTTGGGCGCGCGGCTCGAACGCGCGTTGATCAATTTTATGATCGATATGCATGTGGAAAAACACGGCTACACGGAAATCTTTCCGCCGTTCGTCACCAAACGCGAGGCCATGTTTGGCACCGGGCAGCTTCCAAAATTGGAAGAAGATATGTACCATTGCCAAATTGATGATCTGTTTCTTATCCCGACCGCCGAGGTGCCGGTGACCAATTTGCACCGCGAGGAAATGCTCAGCGGTGAAAATTTGCCGATCAAATACACGGCGTACACGCCCTGTTTTCGTCGCGAAGCCGGCGCCTACGGAAAAGATACGCGCGGCCTCATGCGCATCCATCAATTTAATAAAGTGGAGATGGTCAAGTTCGTTAAACCGGAAGACTCGTGGGACGAACTGGAATCGCTTTTACAAAATGCCGAAGACGTGCTGCAGGCGCTCAAACTGCCGTATCGCGTGCTTACGCTCGCGACCGGAGATTTGAGCTTTGCCGCATCGAAATGTTATGATCTCGAAGTTTATGCCAAAGGCATCGACAAGTGGCTCGAGGTCTCTTCGTGCAGTAATTTTGTCGATTTCCAGGCGCGTCGCGCCAATATTCGCTTTCGCCGCGAAAAGGGCGCCAAACCGGAATTTGTCCATACCCTCAACGGCTCGGGTCTGGCGCTGCCGCGCACGGTCATTGCCATTCTGGAGAATTATCAAACCAAAGACGGCACGATAAAGGTGCCGGATGTCTTGCAAAAATACATGGGTGTGGATGTCATTAAATAACCATCACGACGGATGACAAAACCATATACAATTGGCATTATATCGGATACGCATGGTGTTTTGCCGAACGAAGTGTTTACGCTATTTGACGGCGTCGATCAAATCATCCACGCCGGCGATATTGGACCGGAAGACATTTTGATCGAACTTGCGACCATGGCGCCGGTGCAAGCCGTGCGCGGCAATATGGATCGCGGTCTTTTTTCAACAAAATTAAAAGAACGTCTTGATTTTCATCTCTGCGGTTTTGATATTATTGTCACGCATATTCCGGGCAGCTTTGTCCCAGACAAGCCGACGATTCGAATAAACGGGCACACGCACGCGCCAAAAATTGTGCGGAGGAACGGTTCGATGCTGATTAATCCCGGCTCCGCCTCGCAACCGCGCGGTGTGCCGGAACGCAGCGTTGTAAAACTCGTACTGCTTGGCAATGCAGAGGCCAAAGCGGATATTCTGTATTTTTAGAAATGTGGGATGCTATGACTTTTCAGGAAAGAGTCCGGGAAATTATCCGGGTAAAAAACTCGTTGCTCTGTGTCGGACTGGATACGGTCATTGAGAAAATGCCGTCTGCGATTCGCTCGGCGGCCAATCCTCTTTTTGCCTTTAATAAAGCGATTATTGACGCGACAGCCGACTTTGCCGCCTCCTTCAAAGTCAATCTGGCGTTTTACGAAGCGTACGGTTTGCTGGGATGGCAGGCGCTGCAGCAGACATTTGATTATCTGCCCGAGAACGTCATCACGATTGCCGATGCCAAACGCGGCGATATTGGCAATACGGCCGCCATGTATGCGCGCGCTGTTTTTGACGAACTCGGCGCTGATGCGGTGACCGTAAATCCGTATATGGGCTTTGATTCGGCAGAACCTTTTTTGCAAAATGAGGAAAAAGGCGTATTTTTTTTATGTTTGACGTCAAATCCGGGATCGCACGATTTTCAACATTTTTCCAATGGCGAGGTGGCTCTGTACGAAAAAGTGGCTCAAACGATCAATGACTGGAACACCCGTGGCAATTGTGGTCTGGTTGTTGGTGCAACGCATCCGGATGAATTAACGACCGTGCGAAGCATAGCGCCGGATTTACCGTTTCTCATCCCGGGCATCGGAGCCCAGGGCGGCGACCTTGAGGCGTCGGTAAAAAATGGGACGGATGCCGAAGGTTCGATGGCGCTGTTCAATTCGAGCCGGGCCATCATTTATGCGTCAAAGTCTGATGATTTTGCCGCGGCCGCCGGCGCCTCTGCCAAACAAACGCAGGATCAGCTCAACTCAGCACGTTAATTTTTTGATTGGATTACAGCATGACAAAAGAACAAGCATTAAAGATTTTTGAATCATCCGGCGCCCTGCTCAGCGGACACTTTTTATTGAGCTCCGGCTTGCACAGTCCGCACTACTTTCAATGCGCCAAAGTGTTGCAATACCCAAAATATACCGAGCAGTTGTGTCGAGAAATTGTCAATAATGTAAAAAACGATACGATCGATTGTGTCGTCTCGCCGGCGGTTGGCGGCTTGGTCGTCGGTCAGGAATGCGCGCGCCAACTTGGCTGCCGCGCCATTTTTGCCGAGCGCGAAAACGGCGTCATGACCTTGCGCCGGGGCTTTGAAATACTGCATGATGAGCGCGTTTTTGTCGTCGAAGACGTCGTCACAACGGGCGGCTCCGTAAAAGAAGTGATCGAACTGGTAAAAGGCGTAGGCGCCGAAGTTATTGGCGTAGGCTTTATCGTTGACCGCAGTAACGGCAAAAAAATATTCGATGAACCGGCCTATTCTGTTTTTCAAATGGATGTTGTGACGCACAAACCGGAAAAATGTCCATTGTGCAAGGAAGATGTCCCAATTGTAAAGCCGGGAAGTCGAACCTCTAAATAGAACAGCACATGCTAATTATTCAATTTTTGCTTCTCCTGTTGGGATTGTCAATCCTCTGGGGTGGTGCAGAACTGCTTGTCAAGGGGGCAGCTAATCTGGCGATCGGAATTGGCATACGACCTCTTGTCGTTGGTTTAACCATCGTCGCCATGGGCACCTCCTCACCCGAACTGGCCGTCTCACTCATCGCCGCCCTGCGTGATACCAAAGAACTGGCGCTCGCCAATATTGTCGGCAGCAATATTGCCAATATCGGACTGGTCATCGCCGTATGCGCCATGATTCGTCCGCTGCAAATAGAACGCTCGATGTTCCGTAAGGAAATTCCAATTCTTCTTATTGGCACCTTGGCCTTTTGCCTGATGGGCCTGGATGGCTTGCTGAATGTTGTTGACGGTCTTTTGCTCATCGCCGGTTTTGCCGCATTTCTGTTTTTTACCGTGCAGTCATCGAAAAAAGACCGGCATGCGGCAAAAGAAAATGCCGATTTTATTGACATCTCTAGCGATCCCAAAGCGGTTGTGAAGCAACTGCTTTTAGTGGCTGCCGGATTGGTTGGGTTGGTCGGCGGCTCGCATTTTATTGTAAATTCAGCGGAATTTATTGCCGCCTATTTTCACATCAGCCAGGTGGTCATCGGACTGTCGATTGTCGCCATCGGCACGTCGCTGCCCGAGTTGGCCATTTCCGCCGTCGGAACGGCGCGCGGCCATACGGATATTGCCGTCGGTAATGCCATCGGCAGCAATATCTTTAACACCCTTTTTGTCATCGCTTTCGTTGCTGTTATTACGCCCATCCCGGTGGAAACGTCCACGCTCAAGCTGCATTTTCCGGTTATGGTGGCATTTACGCTCGTCAGTGCACCTATGCTGAGAACACGATTCCGCTTAAATCGATGGGAGGGCGCGCTGCTGTTTGTCGCTTATCTGGGTTTTCTGGGGTACGCTTATTTATAAATAAGAGCTATCTCTAACGCTGGATTCGGACACATCAAACCTTTCAACTGCAAGTTCCCAATTGATTGTAACTTTGTGCTGAGATGGCCAACCATAAACATCCTGTGACTTTTTTGATGCGCTATACCTTTGTTGCGGGTGAATTGAAACAATCGGACAGGGGAAACTTTAATTGAAAATTAATGCAGATGGATTCACATTAGAATAAATGAGAGAATCTGCGCTTCTCGATTCTCTTTATAAACAAGAAACACGTTTAGCGTTCGAGTATATCACGATACACTCGTTCGTTGCTGGGGTCTAACACTAACATCTTTCGCAACGGTTCTTTATCGACTGCTCTTCGGTAAATTTCGACGACTTCCTGATAATGCGCCTTGATAAAATTTTGCGCATACTCATTCTCCGGATCTCTGGCTAATATTTTATCCAGCATGTCGATGGCTGTTGCACAATGCTTGCGGGCTTTTTCATTGTCTTCGCCGACATAGGAGAGGCCGTAAAAATAATAATCCACCATTTCGCGGAAGGGGCGATGTATATCACTCAAAAAATAGCTGACCAGTTCCTCGCGCCGATCCCAGCCCTCAATAAAGCGGCCCAAACCGAATTTACTCTGTTCAGCGATGTTGCGAGCTTTTTCATAGTAAGTCGTTCCGGCCAGCGTGCCCCATTTGTCAAATTCGCCGCCAAGAATCATATTGACGTAAAAGGCCATCACGCTGGTGAACGAATCAAAATTGTTTTCTTCATAAAGAATAGGATCGCCGCTCTGGTAAGCGAAGCGCCAGCGAAGATCGGAAAAACTGATATCATAGCTGTTGCTGATGATGATGGTTCCCTTGTATCGTTCTTCGGCGCCGGCGCTCATGTCTTCAAGACGGAGCGTGACATTCAAAAAAACCGGCGTGTCCCACGGATCGTCGTTCCATGGCGCATTGTCGAGGAATTGGCGCACACGATCAACAAAGTCAACAAGCTTTTCCTGTTTTTCTTGCGGCAGCGTCTGCAGGTCGGTTACAACTTCGGATTCGATTCGCTGACTCCACCCTGACGTGACGCCGAGGACAAGCAGCAATCCGAAAAGAAAAAATTTATTATGGAGGTGGTGAACCATGATCTTCTCCATGATGATCAACAAGAACTGTCTCGCCAATATCAGGCTTTTTCGCCAAACAAGCAAGGGAATACTAACGAGGGATAAACGACGCACACGGTCCATTCGTTCCGGCCTATTCTGCTTTTTTCTGACCGTGTCACCCGCCTTTGCCAGCTTTGAAGACTTGACCGCCGGCGCTCGTTTCGCCGCTCTTGCCGACGCCGGTGTGGCGTACTATTTTGCCGCCGATTGTATTTTTCTCAATCCCGCCGGGCACTTGAATCCAAACCGACATTTTGATGTTCATCTTTTTTATACAAAACCGTTTGGATTGGACGACTTGTCTCTCGGCAATTGCGCGATGCGCTACTCACACAAAAATGTTGGCGGCGCCGTCGCTCTGCAAAGTTTTGGCAATTCGATCTATCGGGAACATCAGTTTCTCCTCTCCGCGGCGTGGCGTGCTTTTCCAACGGTGACGGTCGGAGCGACGTGCCGCTACGGGCTGTTGTCCATTCAGCACTATGGGCAAACACAATCGGTGATGCTGGATCTCGGCATGATCGCGCGCTTGTCGCCAAAATTGTACTGGGGATGTTCAATCAAAAATGCCGGCAACGCCAAAGTGGGTCTGCAACGGGAAGCGCTGCCGACCGTGTTGACCAGCGGTGTTTGCCTGCAGCCGCATGCAAATGTGTCGCTTCTTTTTGATGTGAGCAAAGACACGCGCTTTCCCATGGATGCGCGATGCGGTGTTGATTATAATGTGCTGGGACCGCTCAGTCTTCGAGTCGGGGCGGGACTTGAACCGACTCGCTATTGTGCCGGATTTTCGCTTGCTTTGCGCCGCGTTCGCATCGATTACGCCTTTTCCAGCCATTTTGAACTGGGTCTGACGCACATGTTTTCAATCGGGATTTATTGATGCGTTTATGCCTCAACATACTGTTTCTCTGTGTGATGATGTGCGGATGCTGTTTTGCCTCCGAGATCGATGTGGAGAGTTTGTTCGATGGAAATGTGCAAAACGAGGAGCAATCGATTTTGCTCGAATATCTCGAGTTGTTGCAGCAATCACCCATGAATGTCAATCAAGTTTCGGCGAAGGAGTTGTGCCGTCTGCCGTGGATATCACCGCTTCTCGCCGCGCGCATCATTCAGTATCGGCATGACCACGGCGAGTTCAAACGCCTGGAGGATTTGCAAAATGTTCGCGGAATCAAAAGCAGTTATGATAAAATCGCCCCATTCTTGACCACCGGGAAAACGAATTTTTCAATGCCTCTACATGTTCAAGGTCGACATCGTATCATGTCGCCGTTGCAGCAGTCCAAAGCATATCAAGAGGATGTGTACGCCGGCACAAAAGAAAAAGTCTATAATCGGATTCATGGTACGGTTTCGGAAGTCGCCCGCTTTGGCATGTTGATTGAGAAAGATGCGGGTGAGCGGCCATGCCATGATTTTTTCGCTGGTCATCTCGTTTTTACTCCGAGTTTGCCCATAACTGTTCTTCTTGGTAATTTTACCGCGGAATATGCTCAAGGTTTGGTTTTTTCCGGACCGTATCGAATGATGAAAAGCAGTGATCCTGTGGCGCCGGCAAAACAGCGCAGCCGCGGAATCGCGCCCTTTCTCTCCACGACAGAAAATTATGCCTTTAGCGGCGTCGGTATCTCTTCACGCATTAAAATGGTCGAGATCAGTGCTTTTACCAGTCAGCAAAAAAGAGATGCGCGGCTTGAAGAAAATTTCATCACATCGTTGCCGGAGACCGGTTTGCATCGGACGGCAAACGAGCTGGCCATAAAAGATAAAATTGTTGAGCGCGTTAATGGTTATGCCGCTCAAGCCCAAATTGGCAAGAATGGCCACATCGGCGGTGTGGTGCAACACATGTCGCTAAATTACCCTTTTGCAAAAGGCGAATCGGCGCAGGCGTATGATTTCTCCGGCGATTACAATCAGGTCGTCGGCCTGAATGGTGATCTGACCGTTGGCTCTATAAATACGTTTGCCGAGATGGCGCGCAGCAAATCCGGCGGCCAGGCGGTGCTGGCGGGTATGTGGTACGACCTGTCGCCGCTCGAATGTGTGGTCCTGTATCGACATTACGATGCCGATTTTCACAATTTTTATGGTTTGGGCTTTGGTGAACGAGCCGAAACGCAAAACGAAAACGGTTTTTATGTGGGCCTTCGTGCTCGGTTCAATGCGCAAACGACCATGAACCTTTTTTTCGATCAATGGCACTCGGACTGGTTGCAAACGTTCGTCCCCATGCCGAGTTCAGGATATGAACTGCTGTTTTCGGTTGAGCACCAGGCATCATCCTTTTTGAATACGTGCCTGCAATGTCGAGTTGAGAATAAGGATGCAGGAACTTTTATTCAGGATGCCTTCGGCAATGACGCTCGAATTGTTACCCGACCGCAGCGCTCAAAAGTCAGATTGGATATAAAGTATCAACCGGCTCGCACAATACGATTTCGTACCCGGTTGGAATTCACAGACTTTAGTCACGATGGCCAGCTGTTCTCCTCGAAACGGTACGGAACGCTGCTGTATCAGGATCTTTTTTGGCAGCCAAAGTCATCCATCACATGTCAAACTCGCTGGACGCTTTTTGAAGCGCCATCGTATGAGCATCGATTTTATCAGTTTGAAAATGATCTGCCCGGCATCATGCGTTTAACCATGTTGAACGGCCGGGGCAGGCGCTGGTATCTGTTGTGTGGCTGGCGTCCATCACCTTTAGTGAAAATCAATTTAAAATATGAAAATCTTTACATGGACGATCAACAAACAATCGGCTCGGGTAACGACATCATTTTCAGTCAAAATGCACATGCGGTCTCGCTGCAATTTGATTGGCAATTTTAACGAATTGTTAAAATGCAGTTGAATTTCACTACAGTGTTAACTATATTCCAACTCACAAACTTTGAAAGACAATGAAGTTTTTTACAGATTTAATCCAATCCATTCAGCTTAGATTGTATAGCTCTTCCAAAGAGTTCAAGAAGAGAAATCTGCCTATCGACATGGCCGATGTGTTGACCAGGGCTTCCAAGGTTCTTGTCTGTCTGCCGGAGGAGGCCGATTCGGCCAAAGTCGCGGCCGGGATTGTTGACAAAATGAGCGTCCATTTTCCGGCATGGAAAATTACCCTGCTTACGCGTCAACAGCATGTCGATTCTTTTTTGCAAAATTCCAAATATACGACGATTACCTATGCAGACGAGGATGTGGCCAAGTCCGGAAAGCCGAAAAAAAACGTGGTTGAGAAATTTCTACGGAACACTTTTGATGTGGCTATTGATATGAGCATTCCGTTTTCCTTTACGAATCTCGTTTTCGTCTGGCTGTCAAAAGCGCAACTGCGGATTGGATTTCACCATGACAAACGTGAATCGCTGTATAATTTTTTGATTCGCCACAAGGCCGACGCGACGCTCGAATATTCTCACCTGTCGCTGGTAAATTATCTTCAGTCTTTTCATTAATAACGCGCGAATTCCTCTCGCCACAATACTCCATTTTGCGTAGATTAGACAGACCCTCAAGTTGAATTGATCGATTCGAGTGCTCGACGGCGTGGCGTTGATAATTTGGAAAAAGTTGCTAAATTAGCTGACTATTAATCATATAAATTTATTCTGCAGGTTGAATGAACATGAAATGGAAAAGAACACATCATTGCGGCGCCTTGACTGGAAAGGATATGGGCAAGAACGTTGTCGTTATGGGCTGGGTGGCGACTCGACGCGACCATGGCGGCATTATATTTATTGATTTACGCGACCGTTGGGGCATTACCCAAATCAATATCGGCCCGGAATCGAAAGCCTATGAAGAGGCGAAAAAGTTGCGTAACGAATGGGTCGTCGCGTTCAAGGGTGTTGTTGAGCCACGCCCGGACGGCATGATGAACAAGAACCTGGCCACTGGTGAAATCGAAGTGTTGGCATCCGAAATTGAGGTGTTGAACTCGGCGCAAACACCGCCCTTTAATATTGTTGGTGAAAACGTCGCCTCCGAAGATATCCGGCTCAAATATCGCTTCCTGGATTTGAGACGGTCTGAAATGCAAAAAAGTTTGATCCTGCGGCATAAAGTTGCGCAGATTGTTCGAAATTATTTTTCAGAGAATAATTTCCTTGAAATTGAAACGCCCTTTTTGATGAAAAGCACACCGGAAGGCGCGCGCGATTTTCTCGTGCCGAGCCGGGTGTCGCGCGGGAAATTTTATGCCCTGCCGCAGTCGCCGCAGACCTACAAACAATTGTTGATGGTCGCCGGATTCGATCGCTATTTTCAGATTGTGCGCTGTTTCCGCGACGAAGATTTACGCGCGGATCGCCAGCCTGAATTTACTCAAATCGATCTTGAATTGTCTTTTGTTGATGAAGAGGATATTTTCGAGATCATGGAAGGCCTCATGGCGGTGGTGCTCAAAGAGACGCTCGGTTATGACTTGCCGCGCCCGATTCCCCGGATCACCTATGACGAAGCTATGAGTAAATACGGCATCGACCGTCCGGATTTGCGCTTTGGTCTGGAAATTTGCGATATTACGCCCATTGCCAAAGAGTGCGAATTCAAAGTATTTGCCGAAGCGGCGAACTCGGGCAAACAGGTCGCCGGTATTTGTGCGCCTGGATGCGCGAGCTATTCCCGAAAACAGCAGGACGACCTGTCGGCCTGGGCGCGTCAACGCGGCGCCGGTGGTTTGGCGGCTATCAAAGTCGGCGCCGGAGTGCTGGACGGCTCACTGGCCAAGTTTTTTAGCGAAGAGCAGGCAAGAGCCATGATTGACGCGTTTGGCGCCAACGAAGGTGATATGTTATTTTTCTGTGCCGAAGAGCGTGATTTGGCTCGTTCGGTGTTGGCGGATTTGCGCGTGGAATTGGCAAAACAACTTGGATTGATCGATGATTCCAAATTGAGTCTCGCCTGGGTTGTTGATTTTCCGTTATTCGAGTGGAGTCCGGAACGCCATCGCTACGTCGCCTTGCATCACCCCTTCACTTCGCCGGTGCCGGAAGATGAAGAAAAGATGAAGACTGATCCCGGACATGTTCGCGCCCGCGCATATGATCTTGTCCTTAACGGACTGGAAATCGCCGGCGGCAGCATCAGAATTTCCAAACAGGCCATTCAGCAGCGAATGTTTGATACGCTCGGCATTGGTCCGGAAGAGGCCGACGCAAAGTTCGGTTTTCTGCTGGAAGCGCTTAAATACGGCGCCCCGCCACATGGCGGCATTGCGTTTGGCTTCGATCGACTAATTATGATTTTGGCTGGTCGTGCCTCCATACGAGATGTCATTGCTTTTCCGAAAACGGCCAGCGCCACCTCGATCATGGACGGCGCTCCGTCGGAAGTCGACATCGACCAACTTGTTGAGCTTGGCCTGCGCATCAAAAAATAAATTCATCTTAACAGGAAAATAACGGGAATTTATTATTTTGACCAATGTTTCAATCTGAAAAGAAACAATAAGATAGTCCCGTTTGCGCAAGTGGGTGCAAACCCATTTTCCGCTTGACAATTAGTCGTTTTTTTATTAATATCATTTTGATTTTAAAGTCGTAATTTAAATGACCTTATGTGCATCTCAACGCAACATGGATAAAAAAAAGGACTAGAAAGGAGGTGTAGCGTACATGAGAAAAGCTCTGAGGACAGTGGTCGTCGTCACAGCAGTAATGCTGCTGGTACTACTGGCATTTACAGGCTGTACAAAGTATGCCAACGAACAACAACTTCAAGCTCTGGAAGAAACCAAAGCGGCCGCTCAGGCAGCGGAAAAAGCATTGGCGGATTGTAAGAGCGAAACCGCATCACTCGAAGGCCAGTTAGCTGAAAAGAAACAGGCTCTAGAGGACATGAAAAAGGAACAAGCAGCCGTCAACCAAAGACTCGCTGATATGTAAGTCATTCACCTGAAAACACTTTGGAGGGAATCAAAGTGACAAATAAACTAGTTCTCACAATTGTTTTAAGCCTTGTTTTGGTGCTTGGCGCTTCCCTCTCCTTCGCTCAGGATAAAATGACGATGGAAGAGTATGAGAAGCAATTGGCCGAGTGGCAATCCCGACTGGATGCCGCTGATACAGGCAAGGCTGACTGTGGCACAGCCAATGAAGCTCTGCAGAGCGAAATTGATGCTGTACAAACCGAAACTGATAAAGTTTGGGCCGAAATTCTGGAATCCCTTGGCACCGATCAAGATGGTGTTGATGCGTTCCGCAAAGAACTGCAAGCCATGGATGCAAAAGCTGACGGCCTCCTGGCCCTCTCAGCCGAAGAGCTTTTCCAAAAACGCGATGAAGTTGAAGCGCTTTGCGCCGATCTCGCTGCTGCAAAAGCGAATAAAATTTCTGCTCTGACGGAAATGCAAAACTTGATTGCTGTTATCGAAGGCAAACTCTCACAGATCAAAAGCAAATTGCCCAAAGCTACCTATGAAGAATATACGGTTGTCGTTGGCGATTATCTGTGGAAAATTTCCGGCAAAGACGAAGTATATGCTGATCCGACACAATGGATGAAAATTTACTCTGTCAACACCGATCAGATTAAAGATCCCGATTTGATTTACCCGGAATGGGTTCTGAAAATTTTGAAAGGCGGAGTATTCCCGGATCAATACATTGTCGCTAAAGGCGATTATCTGCAGAAAATTGCAGAGAACCCCGAAGTTCTTGGCGATCCAGCTTCCTGGACAAAAATCTATGAGAAAAACAAAGACCTCATCGGTGATGATCCGAACATGATCTTCCCGCACACTGTCCTTGTTATTCCTCAAGAATAGTCTGTTTTAAAATAGCTTGATTTTATAAACTCTCGGTCCGGTTCGTTCGGGCTGAGAGTTTTTTATTGGAGAATATCAGATTGTCAGCACAGGTTGAAAAGAAAATTTTT
>CAYSNA010000030.1:0-21861 GCA_964432185.1 uncultured Cytophagia bacterium | reverse complement strand
GGCCTGACGAACGCGTTGTTTGGCCGAATCGCTGAGCTCCTCGGCATGTTTTTTGGCGATAGTGAGCAAAATGGCTTTGGCCTCACGCCAGTTGCTCTCAAAGGTTACCAGCACGGGGATTTCGTGCCAGAGGTACTGAAATCCGCGGCTGTAATTGGCCAGCGGTTGTGTAAATATTTTTCCATTGGGAATGTGAACGACGCGGCCGGTGCTCTGATCGGCATCCACCCAGTTGCCAATCTCCATCAACGTAAACATAAAGATACGTTGATCGATGACGTCGCCCCGCTGATCACCGATTTGCACGCGGTCACCGACCGCGAACGGTTTTCGCCAGAGGATAAAAGCCCATCCGGCCAAATTCACCAGCGGCGCTTGCAGAGCAATAGCAATGCCGGCGGAAACCAGGCCAAGGTAGGTTGACAGGGAATCCACGCCCTGGAACCACAATCGGCCAATGATAAAGAGCCCAATTACAAATGTTGTGTAGGTGATGCTTTTGCGAATTGTATAGCGCGAGCGCACCTCCCGGCCGTGCGAGACAATAAGAATGAGGATACGGCTGAGGAGAATCAGCACAATGATGGTTGTTATGCTGCTGAAAAATTTCGCATCGATACCATGACTGTGAATGATATGTTTCGTCATCCAGTCAATCACATTTTGCATAACAGGCTCTCAATCTTTAAAACACACCCGGACCGGGAGCGTCGTTGGGGATCTGAAATCCGTTTAAATTAGCGAAGGGCGGCTCGAATCGTACAGCTCATCCTCGCTGCCGTTGACCACAGCGCTGCGACATCCCAAGAGCCACAACATCCTTTGCTTGTTCAACAGTCACTTTGACGGGTAAAATTCCGATAGTGATACCTGTTTTTATGGGACGAATCCGGCACGTTGGTTATTTTCGCGGCATTATCGCCAATCGCCTGAACCGCTTTTTTCTTTCATTCTGCGGAAAATTCTTGCTGACATAACCAATGTCCTCAATGGTGTAAAACGCCTGCGGATTGTGAGATTTTATCTTTTCAACAATCTTGTCAATTTCCTTACGCTTGACGACGGTAAAGATCACGTTGACTTGACCGGATGCGCCAAAAGCCGGGACATCGGTAACGACATAACCACCGGCGCGCAACGATTCCACCAAATCCAGTGCCGGTTTTGCGGTGATGATTTGAATGAGAACCGTACCTACAGCCAGTTTCTGATCAATCAGCATGCCGAGCCAGTTGCCGCTGGCAAAGCCCAGCGCATAGGCCAGATAGTATTGCGGCTTGTCAACATTCTGCACAATCTTTGTAATGACAATCAGCCATAACAACACTTCAAAAAAACCAAGTATGGGTACGATGAGTTTTTTTCCTTTGGAGAGGAAAATGAGGCGTAATGTACCGATCGGTACATCCAGCATGCGGGCGAAAAAAATTAATAGTGGATATAAAACGAGTGCATTGACATCAACATTCACGAGTAGTCCCTCATTGGTAAACGGCACGCCAGGGGCCGGTGCCGTCGACGTGCGCAGAATTTGTGGTTCGTGCCGAGTTCTCTCGACTTTTTTTGATAGCGTGACCTCCACCCTTCACGGGCTTGTTGTGTTTGACCTGATTGGTAAAACAATCATCTGTATGGTTGACCTCTTTCATTTGTGTTGCGGCTCTCCGCTTACTCTACAGCTACTGGCTTTCATTATAGTTCTCCTCATTTTTGTGAACGTTTCGATACACATCAACTATTTTGATCACCTTTTGTCCCTGAATATCCTCACCGATAATCACTCCATGTACAAGAATTTTCTCATCAATCATGTGAATCAGCGTATCATTATGTTCTTCATCAACCAGATATTTTTCAAATCCATCGGTCTGGATGGCCATCTGAATAATCCGGCCACGTCGATCCCATTGGGTTGGAAAAACAACACCCTGAATTTCAACCTTTTCAAACGTTTCAGCGGTCATAGTGTGACTCACTCATCCATAAATCCAAACTGTTTTTCCAACATCTTTAGCCGCTCATGGTCCGACAACACGGTAGCCGCCGATGTGGCATCGATTATTTCGCGAACGACCTGCTCCAGGCCGATATTCTTGCTGAGAAAGATGGTATCAAAATCAGACACAGGTTCATAATCCGCTTTGTGATGATCGAGAATGATTATCGGTACTGATGTGTAATGCTGCCGCAACATTTTATATTTTGAGCTTTTGTTCGGATCGTTGATCTGCACGTCCCATACAATGCATCTCACTTTATAAGGGAAGAGTTCACGCGTGGTGTGAAGAACATCTTTATGAACAACAACCTTGGCATCCAACATGCGCAATTTTTTGACGCATTGATGCAAAAAGGATTCGTTTTTGCCGATGAGTAAAATTTTCGACATTCTTATACCTCAATTTGAGGCCGAATAATTCAATTGGCGTGCCAAAGTCTGAAAGGCTGTAATTTCAATGAGTTAAGATTTTTCAAACAGAAGAAATAACAGAATTTGTGGTTCCGAAAAACAGTATTTTGAGGTGATACAAGCGGTAATGGGGAAAAAAAGTTCTCTCCCCCGCTTGTTTAGATTACAACAATTTTACATTGTGCTGGAAATATTGAAATTATATGGAGGTATGCATCCGGACTTTTGTCGGAACCGTAATGTCCGATACGCGAAAACAAGAACCGAAATATCCGAAAATTAGTGTTAAACTGGAATGGATTGAATTTTCGCCACAGCAGCGCTTTGCACTGCCGGGCGAATTGTATCGTTTGTCAAGTTACCCCCCGACGGATTTAAAATCATAGACACTGTTTTAATACCGCGCGATTGAGTGCCGGCTTTTTCCGAAAGTTCCTCGGACGGCGCGCAACGCCAAACAGTTAGGCAATATAATCCGTCTCGACCGTATCCATATCGTCCGTATCGGAAAAAATAGTTGGTCGGGGTACCAGCTCAAGCACCTTGTTGAATACTTGATCGGACGATGGACTGTTGGACAGGAAATGGGTGTCCGCATCGAGATCCGGCTCGTAAATCTCTTGTTGATCATCAATGATAATCACCGGAGTATTACGATGATATCGCTGAATGGCCTTGTACTTGCGCGCGCGCGCCGGATCTTTGGCTTCAACATCCCAGACAATACAACCGATGTTGAACATCATAGCCTCTCGCAGCCCCTCATAGACATCTTCATGCACAATGGCCTCGTAACCACGCCAACGCAGCTTTTCTGCACACTTTTGCAGCAACGAGATATTTTCTCCGATAAAAAGTATTTTTGACATTCAATCTTCCTCGTGTTTTTTGGATTTTGCTTAACAAGTCCTGTGCCAAATTTCCAAACTATTTGTTTTCGATGTCCTAGTCTGAAAAATCCGCACTCTCGCTGCCATCAGCTTGGTTTTTTTAATTTTGTTGAATTTGCAACTTTTTTTATCACACCTGCAACAATTTTTTTATGGCGCCATATCAGACGTATCGTTTTTTTTGTTGGCTTTAATGCCTTGCGCTTGTCAAAGTTCCATCATCCGAACAATATCAACGTTTTCAACCAAAAGCCGGAATTAATGATTCCGAAAAAAATCAAAATTTTAGAAGAGAATCATTAGGTCGGCAAACGGCAGCACGGCTGAGGAGAATAACGAAAACTCAAAAACACCTTCTGCAAATCAAATCCGTTCCATAGGGAGTGCGGGACGAGAGCCTGTTTTTAAGCGAGTGTTGGATTCCTGCCCGAGCGGGAATGACTTGATTGGCACTTTGTCGACAGGCTCGAAGATAACGTTCTACAGTTGAAAACCAGGTGTGCCCGTCGTGAGGCGTCCTTATTGATCGGAGGGGCTGATTCGAAACGACACGCCGAGGTCCGATCACAGAAGCCAATCTTTTGCCCTATTTTTTAAACTCCTCTTTTTTAATATTGTATTTCGTCAACAGTTTATGTAATTGCCGCGGGCCAATGCCGGCGGCGTGCGCTGTGGCACTTATCCGGCCTTTGTGTTGAGCAAGCAATTCTTGCAGATAGGCATGTTCAATTCGCTCCACCGCGCGCGCCCGCACTTTGTCAAGCGAAAGCGATGTGTCAACAAGTGGTGCATGCGGCGCGTTCTGACTTTGAAACAGCTCGCTCGGGAAATTATCGCGGCTTAACGTGGAGGTCGATTCGATAATATAGGCGCGTTCGATCAGGTTCTCGAGTTCACGGATATTGCCGGGCCACGCATAATTCTGCAACGCCTGCAGCACACTCGGCTCAACACCGTGCAAGTTTTTGCCGTAATGGCGATTTAATTTTTTGATAAACTGTTCAACCAGCAAGGGGATGTCGCCAATCCGCTCGCGCAGCGGCGGGATTTCAATTGGGAACACATTGAGTCTATAATAAAGATCGTTTCGAAAATCGCCCTTCTCGACCATGGCCTTCAAATTGGCATTGGTGGCGGCAATGATACGGACATCGGCGCGCAGCGTCACCTCGCCGCCCACGCGCTGAAAGGTGCGTTCCTGCAAGATTTGCAGCAATTTGATTTGCATGGCCGGCGAGATCGTTCCAATCTCGTCCAAAAAAATGGTGCCCTTGTCCGCTATTTCAAATTTGCCGAGTTTACGCCGCACGGCGCCGGTGAACGCGCCTTTTTCGTGGCCGAACAGTTCACTCTCCAGCAACGTGTCCGGGATGGCGCCGCAGTGAACGCTGATGAATTGTTTGTCGCGCCGTCGGCTGTGTTGATGGATGAGATTGGCGATCAGGCTTTTTCCCGTTCCGGTCTCGCCGGTCAACAGCACCGAGCTGTCCGATTGGCTGACGGAACGAATTTTATCAAAAACGTGTCGCATCACCGCCGAATTGGTGCGCAACAGCGACTGCGATTCATTGTTCCAAAATTTATCGCGCAAATAATCCAGCTCGGAGTGCAGCCGAATATTTTCGGTGATCTGATCAACGACCAGCCGTACTTCATTCGCCAGCAACGGGTAGGTCAAATAATCACTGGCGCCGGCTTTGACCGCGCGCACGGCCATACGTATTTTGTCCGGCGGACAGAGCACAATAATTTCGACCGTCGGGAAGGATTTCCACATGGTCTGCAACGATTCATTCAGGCCCTCCGTTTTTGGGGAGGTGATGATATCGATATCAACAAAAATAAACTCGTAGCGTTTTTGCCGGCATTTTTCAAGACAACTTGCCAGCGTGGAACAGGTTTCAATACCATATTGATTGCTGAGCGCATCATCAATGAGTTCGATACTTTTCTCATCATGGGTGGCAATGAGTAAAACGTGAGAAAACATGGTTAAATCGCCCCTTTCAGAGCCACTTTTTGTGTTTGAAAATAAACAGCATTCCAATGGCCGCACTTGCCATAACGCCAAGCACTATAAAGTAGCCGTAACGGACATGCAGCTCGGGCATATAATCAAAATTCATTCCGTACAAACCGGCAAGAAATCCCAGAGGGATAAATATCGTGCTCATAATGGTCAAGACTTTCATCACCTCATTCATGCGATGGCTGACTTGAGACAAATATGAATCCATAAGACCACTCGCGAGCTCACGCTGCACTTCCAGAAGGTCAATCGCCTGAATGGTATGATCATACAAATCGCGCAGATAGACGTAAATATCTTCGGAAATGAACCCGACATTTTCATCCATGAGGCCATTGACCACGTCGCGCAACGGCCGTACGGATTTGCGGAAGCTGATCACTTCTCTTTTAAGGTGATGAATTTCTTCCACATGATGCTGAGCGGGCTGATCGACGACCTGTTGCTCCAGATCTTCAAATTTATCATTCACCGCATCAAGGGCGAGAAAATAATGATCGATGATCAAATCGAGCATAGCATAAAGAAAATAGTCGATGCCGAATTTTCGCATGCGTCCCTTTGGATTTTCCAGGCGCCGCAACAACGGATCAAAATGGGCGTTTTCGGTCTCCTGAAAGCTGATGAGCACATTTTCCATCAGAATAAAACCGAGATGTTCCGATTTGAGGGTTTGACTGTCTTGATCAAAACGGAGGAGTTTGGTGATGACAAAAAGATAATCATCAAATTCTTCAATTTTGGGCGGCTGATTCGGATTGAGGATATCTTCAAGAACTAACGGATGTATCGAAAAATGCTCGCCAATTTGATTGAGAATGTCAGTGTCGTGCAATCCAACAATTTGCAGCCAGCGCTTTTTTGTTGTTGACTCGGGCAGCGCTCCCGGCGTGGTGATCTCGCTTCGATTGACAACGTCCAGATCAAAATCGGTCACAAACATTCGGACCGCTTCAATCGTTTTGTCGCCGGTGAAGATGAGAGAACCTGGCGATGCGCCAAATTTTTTCGAACTTTTAAACCGCTCCATTCCCTTGAGGAACGGATTGTTCGTTATAAAATTCTTGTTCATCGCTTCTCTCTTTATTCTCTGACTAAACAATTACCTGTTCGGATTTACAAAAACAACATTACGGTGTAGACGATATACAACAGGAGAAAACCGGCCGCTTCGATTCGATTTATTCGATGACTGGGCCCGGCAAAGACACTCAGAAAAAGCGCGAATGAGGCGATGGTCAACACAGCCAGATCGATATTGATTGAAATTTGAAACGGCAGTGGTTGAATGATCGCCGTGATGCCGAGAATCAAAAAAATGTTAAAAATATTTGAGCCGACAACATTACCGATGGCGATATCCGCCTGGTCTTTTGCCGCCGCAACCGCGGAGGTGACAAGCTCCGGCAGCGACGTGCCGATGGCGACAATCGTCAGGCCGATGATGCGATCGCTCAAACCGAATCGCTCGGCAATAAAAACCGCATTATTGACCACAATCTTGCCGCCGAAAAAAAGGCCGGTCATTCCAACCACAAGAAGCAAAACAATTTTGCCCAGCGGTAATTGCGCGATACTCGGCAATTCGTCAATTTCTATTTTCGGAATACCAAAGGTATAGACGAGAAAAAGGACAAAAAATAAAATCAGCACGATGCCATCGTTTCGCGACAGGATGTTGTCCGCCGGATCGAACAGGCCATCATTGCACAGGATAAACAGCGCGAAAACGGCCAAAAGCGAAAACGGAATTTCTTTCCACACCGTACCGCGTTTCGCATCGAGCGGCTGAATCATCGCCGCGACGCCGAGGATGAGCAAAATATTGACGATATTGCTGCCGATAATATTGCCGAAACTGAGCCCGGCATTGCCGTTGATGGCCGCCATCACATTGACGACCAGTTCCGGCGATGACGTGCCGAAAGAAACGATGGTCAGTCCAATGACAATGGGTGAGATTCGAAATCTCAACGCCAGGGACGATGCGCCGTCAACCAAAAAATCGGCGCCCTTGATCAGCAGAGCAAAGCCCAGCACCAGCAATAGTATCGCAAGAATCAGCGACATACTATGCTCACAACGTTATCGCACCATGTCAACATCTTTTGCATTTCGTAAAATTCGAATGACCTTATTTTGCGGCACTAATTTTATCCCGGTTTCGCCCTTGAGTGGATAATCAAAATGATTCACCACATAACGAATGGCTTCCAGGCGAGCCACGTCTTTATCATTACCCCGGATGACAATCCAGGGGCATATCTCGGTGGCCGTGCGTTCGAACATCCACAGCTTGTATCGAGTATACTCTTCCCATTTTTGCTGGGCGACCGCATCCACGGTACTCAGTTTCCATTGCTGCAACGGATTGGTCTTGCGATTTTCCAGTCTTTTTTTCTGCTCTTCCGTGTCGATGGAGAACCAGAATTTGATGATATGAATGCCGTCCTCAATCCACATTTCTTCGAGGATGTTCACCTGGTGCATAAATTTTTCATATTGATCGAGGGTGCAAAATCCCATGACCGGTTCGACCACCGCACGGTTGTAATAACTGCGGTCAAAAAAGGCGATTTCTCCGGGATTGGGGAAATGATTGATATAACGCTGAAAATACCACTGGCCGCGTTCAATTTCCGTCGGTTTGTTGAGCGCGACAATACGATACCAGCGCGGATTGAGATAGCGAACGAAACGCATAATACTGCCGCCCTTGCCGGCCGTATCGCGACCTTCAAAAATAATGAGAAGACGTTTGTTCTCATTTTGGATGTGGAATTGCAAACGCACCAATTCGGTTTGTAAACTCAAATATTCGGGATTTGTCTCCATGGACATCAGCTTCATCGCAGCAGTACCTTTCGCATCAAAAGAACATTACAACGTCGTGGCAAACGCCTCGACCAACCATTGCTGAATCGGACGCATATTCACGCAGTGTTGAAAACAGACATCGACCAGCTCAGCCGAATACACCTCGTCGACCGGGATATCGATTTTCATAGCGTACAGTCCGTTGTAGGTAAGAAACTCGGCGCGTTCGTGATCGGCCTCGTAGCCGCGCGGGACTTTTTTAAAAAAGGCGCCGCCAAGCTCATAGCCGCCAAGTTGTTTTACCGTCTTGATCGATTCAACCAGCTTGGGGCCAAGCACCGGATGGACGACAGCATCTCGAAAGACGCGCAAAAACTCTTTTTGTAACATATGAATGCCGGCAAAAATGCCGACGCCGTTTTGATCAATTTTAATATAATATCCGGGATTCTCGGTTTTCTTGCGCGGACCTTCCCAAAAAACCACGCGAATATTGGGATTATACGGCCGCTTGTCCTGGCTGAACCGGACATCCCGATAAATGCGCAGATAAGAACCGTTGTTGCCGAGATCAAACTCAATGTCGCGGGAGAGCAGCTTCAGCCGGCTGCCAAGATCGTTGATAAAACCGAGGGCCGGTTCTTTGATCAGCTTGTCGTACTCGTCCTTTTTCGGCTGAAACCAGTTGCGATCGTTGTGCAAGCGCCATTCCGCAATAAATTGGATCGCTTCCTTTGAAAAGCCCTCAAAGGGTTTGATATCCATTACTTGTCTCCGGAATGAAAATTAAATTAAAGAAAACAAGGATACGATTTTTCAATTTTTTGTGTGCATCTTTTACGTGGTTAAACAGTTCAAAGCGGCGTAAAAATCCATTTTCCAGAGGTTAAAATCATCCGCATTTCAAAACAGGCATTTTCTCAAACATCGCATATTTTAAGAGATTAGTTGTGCAGTGATGGACTCGCCTTTGGTAAAAAAAACACAATCGGCAGACCGCCAAACGCCAACAGGCCGGCGACCATAAAGCTTGACTTCAATCCAAAAAAATCACTCAAAAGGCCAACGAGCATGGCCGCCAACGCGCTGATAAAAAAACTGATGGTCATATACACGCCGTTGGAAAAGGCCGGACGCTCCCGGCCAATCTCCTGCACGTACGCCAGAATAACCGGTCCATTGGCAAACATGAACAAGCCGAGGATGATCAAAATAAAAATGGACAGCCATCCGGCGGAATGGACAAACAAAATCATCAAAACGGGTGACATGAAAGCGATGACAAAAAGAGATGAACGACGGCCGAACCGATCCGAGATTGGCCCGGCGAACAGCGTACCGATGGCGCCGGAAAATTGCAAAATGGACAGCGACGCGCCGCCCATCCACAACGATGCGCCGGTGGCTTTCATATAGGTCGGTAAAAACATGGTGAACGCCGATTTCATGATCGAGCGAAAAAAAGTAAACATCAACAGCATGAAAAAAAACCGCCACAGCTCATGAGGCACACCTCGTTGTTCGGCGACGGCGGATCGCTCATTCACATTAACCGGAATATTATGAAAGCGAAAATAGAGCACAATGGACGCCAGTACACCAAACACCATCAATCGGTACGAGCCTTCCAGGCCCCACAACGACACGGCGCCGAGAATGACCATGGGCGCGACGGTGCGGGCAAATTCGCCGCCAAGCATATAAAAACTCATGCCGCGGCCAATCTTGTCCCCGGCCAAACTTTTGATAAAAACCGGACCGGGGACATGAAAAAGCGTCGAGCTGATACCCATGACAAAAAGCAAAATGGTGAGAAGAACGACGTTTGGCGCCAGGCCGAGCAGACTCATGGACACCGTAGTGAGGGCCGGCGCAATGATGAGAAAATAGCGCACGGACATGTTGTCGGCCAGCAAACCGACAAACGGATTGAACAGCGACGGGATGCGCTGCACCACCGAAATCAGACCAACGGTAAAATAGGACATGCCGAGCTTGTCGATGAGCAGCGGCAGGATGGGCGCGAGAAACGACGAGTACACATCGTGAATAAAATGCGCCACGGCAATAAGCGTGACATTAGCGGTCTGAAAGGAAGATGCTTTTTGTGCGGCCATAATGCGGGGAATATACGCATTTCCAACGGAAAAATTGCAGTGCAAAATGGAGCATGACATAAAAGAATTGGGAGTAAATAGATGATGCATTCGTAAAAAGTCCGAAAGTCATTGCGAGCGAAGCGAAGCAATCTCATGCCTCGGCTAACATCTTGTTTTTTGGAGATCGCTTCGTCGCTCCGCTCCTCGCGATGACTTGTAGTCTAACTTTTTACGAGCTGATCATAGATGATTACGACAAAAATCATCCCCAGAATTGCACTATTGCGTCTGATCCACAGGTCGCAAGAACAACCGATGAATTTATGGTTGGATTTGAATTGAACAAATCTGAAAACAGCGGAGAACGCCACGTTGCGCTGAGAAAAATGATAAGATTTTTAATCCTCGGCGGTTTCTCCATGTCATAAACAGCACTCGCTGCATGAGCCGAATTATCTGAACAAGTTTATAATAAAAACACCAGCGCCACCACAACAACAATCATCACCGCGGCGCCGGGGAGGATGGCCGCGCGCAACTCTTTTGAACCGCTGATCGCGGCGACGGACCCTTTTAACACGGTATTCGATACGCTGGCGAGGATGATCGCGTTGGCGGCAATTTTGACGGCCAGTCCATTCTGTGCCAGACTCATATCGGCTACGGAGAGCGATATCGCATCCACATCCGCCAGGCCGGAAACCAGGCTGGCCAAATAGATACCGGCATGGCCAAGATAGATTTGCGCGGCTTTTGAGAGTAGTAAAATAACCGAAAACAATAATCCGAATTTAATCGCCGGTGCCAGTTCAAAAGGATTGACGAATGAAATAGCCTCGTCCTTGTTCGTGGTTTTTTCCCGGAAATAGAGAAAAAGACAATAAAGCACGCCGGCGATGGTGCCGCCCAAAATGGGCAGCCACAATTCCAAAATGAGATGCGAATTCACCGCCGCGACAATGATGAACAAACGGGCGTACATCACCGTCCATGCGAGCAAAATGGCCTGGGCGAAGGACGGGGACAGTTTCGGCGTGGTGCGGCTGCGCTGCGTCATGGTCAGCGTCACGGCCGTGCTGGACGCCAGGCCGCCGAGAATGCCGACGAGTCCAATGCCGCGATGCGCGCCGATAACTTTGATGAGGATATAACCGACGAAACTGATGCCGGAAATCAGCACCACCAGCATCCATATTTTAAAAGGATTAAAAATATTGAACGGGTCGGGCCCAAAATTTTCGTTCGGCAGCACCGGCAGCACCACCGCGGTAATCACGGCAAATTTGAGCGTCGCCATAATATCGTCACGATTCAGTCCGCGCACAAACTTGTGCATTTCAATTTTGAGCGACAAGACGCCTGTGAGCGTCACGATCATGGCGATTGCCAGGGCGTAATATTCAAAATAAACAAGCGCCCCGCCAAGGAACGTCACCAGTGTTGCAAATTCCGTGGTGAGTCCGGTTCTCCCCTTCCAGGCGTGAATAAAATAACCAATGCCGACAAAAGCGCCGGAGACCAGAAATATGGCGACAAACGCCCACACCGAATCAAACTCGTGCGCCATCATCGCTGCTGCACAGCCCACTAATCCGATGAGCGCAAACGTCCGCATACCGGCGGGAATCTCGTCGTCATCGTGACTTCGTGCGTATTCACGTTGAATACCGACAAGAAATCCAAGGGCCAGCGCCAGACCAAATTTTAAAAAGATGTTGTGTATGTGGGAATCCATGCAACGTTTTCCTTTTCAAATTATAGCGAATTCGGAATAGAAAACAAATTCTTTTTTGTTGTCATTCAAAACAACACAATTGGGAGTTTAACATGAAACGACGAGAATTTATCAAAACGACCACCGTTGCTGCGACGACTGCGGCATTTTTGCCGCATTTTCTCTCCGGCGCACCGGCGGACATGCCCAAACGCACACTGGGACGTACTGGCGAACAATTGTCCATGCTTGGATTTGGCGGCGTTCTGGTCATGAATGAGGAGCAAAAAGTCGCTAACGAGATGGTCGCCAAAGCGTTTGATCACGGCATCAATTATTTTGATGTGGCGCCGAGTTATGGCAATGCCGAGGATGTTCTTGGCCCCGCGTTTGAGCCGTATCGTAAAAACTGCTTTTTCGCCTGCAAAACCACCGAGCGTTCCGCCGAAGGCGCGCAGCGCGAACTGGAACAGTCGCTGAAAAAACTGCGCACGGATCACTTTGATCTTTACCAACTGCACGCCATCACCACGGCCGAGGATGTGGAAAAAGCCTTTGCTCCCGGCGGCGCCATGGAAACATTCGTCAAAGCCAAAGAGGATGGCAAAGTTCGTTATATCGGTTTTTCCGCCCACTCGGAACTCGCCGCGTTGATGGCCATGGAGCGCTATGATTTTGACACGATCCTGTTTCCAGTGAATTTTGCCGCCTGGTATAAAGGCCAATTTGGCCCACAGGTTCTCGCCAAAGCCAAAGAAAGCAACAAGGGTATTCTGGCGCTCAAAGGATTGGCGTACCGCCGTTACAACCCGGGAGAGGAAAAATTATATCCGAAAGCCTGGTATGTTCCCATAGCAGAGGACGACAACGAGTTAGCGCACAAAGCGTTGTCGTGGACATTTGCTCAAGGCGTAACCGCAGCCGTGCCGCCCGGTCCGCCACTGTTCTGGGATCGCGCTTTTCGCATTGCCGCGCATGTAAGCGAGATATCGGAAAAAGATGAAGCGCACCTGCAGAAAATTGCCCAGGGCATAGAAATACCGATTTTCCCGGAAGTGTAAACTTGAATTCAACACAAAGCACGCCAGGGAAAAATAATCCCTGGTGTGCTTTGCACTTTTACATCGAATCCCAACTTATTAGACCATCATCACCGCCATCCATGCTATTTTTACTGCCGATGAAAGTGTTTCGCCCAAAACCACATATGCTGTTGAAAAAAAATAATGCGCACAAAAGCGCCGAGTATTGATCGCATCATAACTTTTCTCGGCAAACCGTGCGCGCTTGTGCTGCATGGTACAGGAAAAATCTCCCTAATTTTTCTCCAATCCGTCAAAAGCCTGATCTTTTAATTCACTCCGAAAATCCCTATATTGACCAATCACTTTAAATTCCGCTTTGGGAGAAAACGTTGAAAAACATCCTGCTTTTTGTGCTCATTTGCATTGGCCATCTTTGTGCTGAACATATTACCGTGACGATAAACGCGGACTCGAAAATACTCACGAGTACATTTAACATCGGCACCACGCATACGCACGGCTTTTGGGAGTACGGACATGCTCAAGCCGCGGACCGTGCCAAAAACGCGCTCATGGATGGTGTGGCTTTTCAAAATCAGCACATCATGGGCTGGGGCGCCGGCAATCCCAATCCCGCGCCCGGACAATACAACTGGAATGATCTCGATCACCGCGTTGAGTTGATGCGTTCCATAAACACGCCGATGTTCATCACCTTTTGCCAGGCGCCCGGCTGGATGAAAGGCGAGGACGACTGGGCCATGGAACAGGAGGTGCTTGACGAGTATGTTGAAAATTTTGCCGAGTTGTGCGCGCAGGTGGCCGCGCGTTATGAGGATGTCGAGTACTTTCAGGTGTGGAACGAACTCAAGGGCTATTGGAGCAGCAGCCTGAATAATTGGGATTATCAACGCTACACCTCCCTGTACAATGCGGTCTATGCGGCGGTCAAGGCGGTGCGGCCGGATGCAAAAATCGGCGGGCCGTACATCGTCATTCAGGGTGACGGCGCGATCGAGATTGGCAAAAGCGGCCGCGACACGCATGTGCCCATCGACAGCCGCGACCGGACGTTTCTCAACTACTGGCTGAAAAATAAAACCGGCGCCGATTTCATCTGCGCCGATTACGGATTGATTGATTATCACGATACCAACTCGTACACCCACGACGAAAAAATGCAGCTCACGCGGATGTTCGGAAAATGGATCCGCGATCTCGGCGAGATGAGCGATTTACCGATTGTCATTTCCGAATTTTACGGCGGCTCGAATCCTGACGATTGGCAGTTTACCGGCGCCAATTACGCGTCGTGTTATTATCATGCGCTCATCAACGGCGCCGCCATCGCGCTGCAATGGAATCCGGAACAAGGCGAGCTCGACTCCTTTTTATTCACAGACACGGAAAAAGCAGACGGTGGCCAGCCAACGCCGCTCTATTTTGTCACCAAAGCTTTTAATGATTATTTCGCCGCCGGAACGGACATTGTCGCATCAACCTCGTCATCCGAATGGCTGGAGGTTTTGGCGTCTGCTGAAAAAACCATGCTCATCAACAAAAAGGATGAAACGGTGACGGTTGTCGTGAACGGCGAAACCGTCGAATTGAATCGTTATGAGGTCAGCGTGATCGACACGCCGCTGGGCTCCGGCATCGAGAAAAAATCGGATTCCGGTCGATTCTCTTCCGTTGAAACGCGCTATACCTCGACCGGGGTGGACATTCGCATCCAGCCAATTCATTCAACAGAAGCGACCATTCACGTTTATAATCTGCTCGGCCAAACGGTGCGGGAATTCACCCAACCGTTATTTGCTTTTCGGGAAAACATCATCCATATTGAGAAATCCATGCTCCTTTCACGCGGCGCCTATTTTGTGCATGTGAACGGTCTGGAGCGACCGTTCGTAAAACAAATTCATTTACACTAAATCTGAGGTCGAACATCTTTAATCTACAAGCGTCGATCAATTGATGTCAAAGTGGAGATTAAGGAAATCGGATCTCGGAATGTCATGCAAGTATATCCATCATTATGAAAAGATAAATCGCCATGTTCAAAGCCATTCTCTTCGATCTTGACGACACGCTGTTGCGCAACGAAATGCACGAGTTCGTCAATGCTTATTGGGGAACGTTGCTGCCGAAAATCAGCAAGGTGTTTCCGGATCATCAGATCAAAGACGCCATTCTCGCCGGCACGCAAGCGATGATCACGGCGCGCCGGTCATCCACCTCTTTACGGGATATTTTTATCCAAAAATTTGAACAGACCACCAACCTGGATTTTCTCGATGTGGAGCCCATCTTTTTTGATTATTATAAAAAGGAATATCGCGAGATCAAAAGCGTCACGCAGCGCGTCACCGGCGCGAGGACGGCCGTCGAAACGGCCCTGAAGGTGGTCGATGATCTCGTGCTGGCGACGATTCCCATTTTTCCACTCGTGGCCATCGAGGAACGCATACGCTGGGCCGGACTGGAGGATGCGGCGTTTTCGTTCATCACCAGTTTTGAGGTGATGCACGCCAGCAAACCGAATCCGGAATATTACGCCGAGATTGCCGATCATATTGGCTGCGCGCCTGAGGACTGTCTGATGATCGGCAATGATTACAAGGACGACATGGTCGCCAAAGCCGTGGGCATGAAAACGTTTCTGGTCACCGATTACGCCATGCGCCAGGAGGATGGCACGTTTGAACCGGATTACCAGGGATCCTTTCGCGACTTGATTGATTTTTTATCGAGCTTGAATGGCGCGCGCAGGAAACTGTAATTTTTGAATATCGTACACCTCATCAAAAAAGCTCAATAAAAAGTGAGGTTTGTTATGAAAACGCTGCTGTTCGTGCTGCTGCTATCAACGTTGTCGGCAGCACAACCAATCGATCTTGCGCAGGATTTTAATCTTGGCGGCCAGCGATCGATGGATCGTCACTATTTTCACATTCAGAATAATTACATCAAATATCAACAGAATGGCGAGCGCGCGGTGCGGGAATCCTATTCAATGCTGCTCTCATGCGAGCCGGGTGAAAATGGCGATACCTACACCTGCCATCGCTTTATCATCAAACTGGATGAAACGGAAGACGCCATTCCCGAGCTCGAAAACTGGACCTATCTTTTTAATCCCGGTGAAGATGGCCTGGACGAACACGGGCAGGTGCTCTCCATTCCTCATGAAAAGTTCGACAACCTGACGACAGCCGACGGCACGTCCATCGATGAGGAACACCGTTATGCGGTGTATAACAGTTTCATCGATTTTCACGGTTTTAATATTTTCGTCAATTCGATGCAGGACGGCAGCGGCATTGAAGATTTGAAGCGGATTGGCGATAAAATCGTGCATGATGCCGCGTACTCCGAGCCGCCGGTTAATTTGGGCAGCGCCATCAAAGAAGGCTCGGTCTTCCGCAACGGCGAAGTGACGCTGACACTCAAGGGCATCAGCAAAATGAACGATAAAACCTGCGCGCTGGTGGGTTTTGATTCCGGCGAGAGTTCATTTTCGATGAAAATGGAGCCGATGCCAAACATGCTCGTCAACACCGACGGCTCATCGCATTATTTTGGCGATCTGTATATCGATCTGGACTCGCACTGGCTGCAGCGCGCCGACATGGCCGAATTCGTCGTTTCCGAAACCGTGATCCCGTCGATGAATAACATGACCGTCCCCGGGATCGTCGAGCGCCGGGTGGCGATTCTTAACGTTAACCAAAACGAGTTCAACACACGCCTGGGACAATAATATCATGGCGAGCGAGTGAACACCCAGAAACCTGCAGGTGAAATTATAGTGTAAATCGGAAGGTGTTTGGTCACTTTACTGCTCTCGACGTTAGAACTTGAATTGATCTCAAACGTCTTGTATCAAAACGAATAAAAGGAACACGTGTTAAAACGAGTGCTGACAATTTTATCCATTCTCGCCTTTATGCTGACGGGCTGTCGCTTTGATAGAGCCGACATCACCATCAACGTCAAGGCTGAAAAAATGCCGTCTCGTGCCAGGGTGTTTGTCGTTGGCAATCAAACGCAGCTCGGCAGATGGACGAGGGATCATACGCCGATGGACTTGCAGGACAGCCTTTGGACAACAACCATCCCGGCGCCGCGTGGCAGCGAGTTTGCCTTCAAGATCACGCGCGGCCGCTGGCAGTCCGAAGCCGTCGATTCGAACGACGTCGAGCTCCCCAATATCACTTTTATGGTTCGTAACGACACGACACTTTTTATCGAGGTCACAAAATGGCGTGATCAGGTCGAGGGGCCGCCGCTCATTTCAAAAGCGCGTTTTGAGAACAAAGGCTGGTCCATCGAATTGCTGGATGACTGGCTGTTCCACACCGGCGACGATACAACATGGGCCAAAGTCGATTTTGATGACAGCGCCTGGCAGCCCATTCGCACGCAAATGTTTGACCAAAACCGTGATCGACCCAAAACTGAAACAGAGACGCGGCCGGATTCAACGCGACGTCGGCGCCCACCACGACCGGAATGGGACGGCATCGGCTGGTTCCGCTTGCATGTGTGGGTCGATTCGTCGATCGTCAATTTTCCGTTGTCCTTGCACATGCGGCAAAACGGCGCCTCGGAAATTTATTTGAACGGCGAAAAGCTCTATTCTTTTGGCAAAGTCAGCTCAATCGCCGATTTGGAAAAAATTTACACGGAACGCAATCCCAAGCCCATCATTTTTAACCGATCCGGCGAACATGTCTTTGCGGTTCGTTATTCGTTTCATGAATCCGAACGGCTCATCGATATTCCCATGGGCCGCGGCTTTGATATGTGGCTCGGCCATCTCGATAACGCCATCGTCGCTCGCGTCACCCAGGTGCGAACCTCGTCCTTCAATCAACTGGTTTTTACCGCCATACCGCTATCCTTTGCGCTCATGCATCTGCTGCTGTTCATTTTTTATCGGCGCAACAAGAATAATTTGTACTATGCCTTGTCCATGTTCTTTTTTGCGGTCATGGCTTACACGCAATTCGGCCACACCTTTTCCACCACCTCGGGCGCCTTTTTATGGCTCATCGTGCTGGAGATTTTTTCGACCGTTTTTGCCATCGGCTTTGGCATTTTCAGCGTATATGCGACGATTTATAAGCGACTGCCCAAAGTCGCCTTTATCCCGTTTGTTTTTTTGACCCTGTTTATTATCGCCGCGCTGCTCATTCCGCGCATCCGCGGCTCGTTTGATATTATCCTGTACATCTTTTTGCTTTTATGCATCATCGAGCTGGTGCGCCTGACCATCACCTCGCTCAAATCCGATAAAGAATGGAACTGGATCATCAGCGGCGGATTCACCATCACGCTGCTCATTTTTGCCTACCAGGCGTTGCTGGTGCTCGGTATTATTCCTCCATTTGGCAATCATATGCTGGTCTGGATGTACGGCATTCCGGTGCTGGCGCTGTCCTTATCGACTTATATTTCGCTGAATTTTTCCCGCACCCATATCGAACTGGAAACGCAGCTTGATCGAGTCAAGCAACTGTCCGAAGAGAAAATTGCTCAGGAGCGTCTCGCCAAAGAGATTGAAATTCAGCGTCGACTTTTAGAGGCGGATAACGAACGCAAAACCAAAGAGCTGGAGGAAGCGCGTCAACTGCAGCTCTCGATGCTGCCGAAACACGTGCCGCAATTGCCGGGTATCGACATCGCCGTGTCCATGAAAACCGCCACCGAAGTCGGCGGCGATTATTACGATTTCCACACGGATGGCGGCGGTTTGACCATCGCGATTGGCGATGCCACGGGCCACGGCATGCGCGCCGGCACCATGGTCGCGGCGATTAAAAGTTTGTTCAGCGCCAATAATAATATGGGTAAATTGCCGGATACCCTGTCGAGTTGGTCGCACATTATTCGGCAAATGAATTTTGGCAATCTGTATATGGCTATGTCGCTGCTGCGGGTTGAGAACAATAAAGTCATCATCTCCAATGCCGGCATGCCGCCGGCGCTGTTGTATCGCGCCAAAGACAAATCGGTTGAAGAAATTATTTTAAAGGGGATGCCGCTCGGCGGCGCCGCCCATTTTGATTATGCGGAACAGGCCATCACCATCGAATCCGGCGACACGCTGTTTTTGATGTCCGATGGTTTTACCGAGCTCTTTAATGAAAGCGATGTCATGTACGATGAACGCGCCATTTCGACCTTTCAAAAAGTCGCACACCGTACCCCGCACGAGATCATTGATTATCTGCACCAGGAATGCCAGGCCTGGCGCGGCGAACGGCCGCAGAATGATGATATTACCTTTGTCGTGGTCAAGTTTTCGTAAAATTGAATTTTCTGCACTTCCCGGACATGCGACGCACCAAAAGGTGCGTCGCACGTTAACCGCACTTCGATTCCCCATTTGACCTGATCTGTCGTAAGTATTACCATTGTTCAAAATTTTTCCGTAACTTGTCCTCGCACAATCAACATGGAGAACATTATGCAAGCCGTTTTAATGGTCGCGGGAAAAAGCACGCGCACCTATCCGTTAACCCTCACGCGTCCCAAACCGCTGCTGCCGATTATGAACCGGCCGCTCATCGAGCACAGTCTCGATCAGTTGGTGGGATTATTTGACGAGATCATTTTTATCACCGGGTATCGCAAAGAGATGATCGAAGCGGCACTCGGTTCCGACTATAAAGGCATGAAGCTTTTTTACCAGGAGCAGAAAGAACAGCTCGGTACCGGCCACGCGGTACTGCAAGCCAAACCGCACATCAAGGACAAATTTGTCGCCATGAACGGTGATGATCTGTTCGCTCGCGTCGATCTGGAAAAACTAATCACATACGATTACGCGGCGCTGGCGAAGCGCGTCGAGAATCCGGCATTGTATGGTGTATTTGAAGTGGATGACAACAATCGCGTGCTCAATCTGGTGGAAAAACCAAATGAGTATATTGGCGATCTGGCGAATATCGGATGTTATGTGTTGCAGCCGGATTTTTTTAAAGAATTGGAAAACACGCCGCTGAGTATTCGCGGCGAAATCGAAATCACTTCGGCTATCTACAGTGTTGCGCAACAACGCGATGTATACGCACTACCCATTGAAGGCTTTTGGCTGCCCACTGGTTTTGCCTGGGATTTGTTGAATCATCAGGAATTTTTAATGCAGGATTTACAGTCACAAAATAAAGATCGGGCTGAAGATGGGGTGACGCTCACCGGCGCCGTATCCATCGGTCAGAACACGGTGGTCAAATCCGGCGTCTATATTGAAGGGCCGGTGATCATCGGTAATAATTGCACGATCGGTCCGAACTGTTACATCCGCCCCTACACGTCCATCGGCGACAACTGCAAAATCGGCCAGAGCGTCGAGATCAAGGGTTCGATCATTATGCCGAACTGTAACATTCAGCATCTCAGTTATGTCGGCGACTCGGTAATTGGCGAGGGCTGCAATCTTGGCGCCGGCACCATCACCGCCAATCACCGGCATGATGATGCGTCGATTCAGTCGAAAATCAAAGGCGCGCTGGTGGATACAAAACGCAACAAGATGGGCGCGATTTTATCCGATGGCGTACAAACCGGTATTCACACGTCCATTTACCCGGGACGAAAAATCTGGCCGGATATGCAGACGCGGCCGGGTGATGTGGTAAGTGATGATATTGTGCCGGAAAATTTTGAATGGTAGGGGAAAAATTACAAATGTCAAATTTCAAATGACAAAACAATTGGTTTTGGCGATTTATTTGACATTTGTAATTTGTACTTTGTACTTTGAAATTCAAGAACGTTAGTATCGTATCGCCACATTCATGGCGACGCCAAAGCCTTTTGAGGCCCACGATGTGATGCCGTTGTAAGTTCGGAAAGCGATATCCCAGCAAAACTTGCCAAAAGCGATGCCCATGCCGCCGGAATAATGATTTTCATAATTGCCGCCGAACGACGCGCCAAAACGGAAACGGAACACCGAATTCGGCAGATACTCGGCGCCGGCCGCAAAACGCGGTTTGATCGAAAACGTTGTTTGATTAAAAAACTGCTCATACTCGGTATTGACATACCATTTTCCCTTGTAAAACGGCATCATCAAACCAACGCGCAAAATACTCGGCAGCGTCATGCTGATCTTTTCCAGATCAATATGATCTTTGGTAACATCGACGAGATCCTGGTCCAGCCCGTTTGATTCCAGCAGGGCGTCGAGTCCTTCCTGATCCACCGCAAAGGCGATGGATTCTTCACGAACATTTTTTGTCCATTCCATGCCCGATGTAATATTTTCCAGCACGATCGAGGCGCGCAAATTGGTGTGCAGCGTCACGCTTGATCCAATTGTTACGCCGTAACCGCGCCCGCCTTGGGCAGATTCCATGGCAATGTAACCATTCCCTTCCAGCGAGGAATACGTCGTTGTGCTGTGAAAACTGGATTCCGTGACGTTGTTGTAGGTAAGGCCGTGCAGGTAACGTACGTTCAGACCAAAACCGACATTTTTCACAACCGAGCTGTCGACATTAATGCTGTGTCCAATAGCCAGGCCACCGGCGGCGATCGTCATACCGTCCATTTTAACCGGATTAAATTGATAGACGCGCTCAAGTTCATTGCCTTGCAATGCCAGTTCAAACAACTCGCGGGCAAAAAGTCCAGAATACGTCGAGTACGCACGAAAACCAAGCGCTACGGGACCAACAGCGATGCTCAAACCCTGAAGTTTGACGTCGGAGCGAAGATTAAATCCCTCCTTTGGAATATCGCCGAGAATATTTCTAATACGGGTGGAATCAAGATAAGCGCCGGAATAGGTTTCATAGGTTGTATGTGAAATGGAATTATTTGACAATTCCACACCAACGCCGAGGAAATTCATCGAAAACT
>CAYSNA010000029.1:0-21914 GCA_964432185.1 uncultured Cytophagia bacterium | reverse complement strand
GGCGCCGGCTTTTTTCGAATCGTATTCGAAAAATCCCTGAGCATAAAAATCGGTTTCTTCACCAATAATCTTGATCGAGTTCTTGTTGGCGCCAACGGTACCGTCTGAACCCAAACCGTAAAACATACTTCGGTTCACGTCGTCCGCCTCGGTGGACATTTCTTCGTCCCACGGCAGACTGGTGTTTGTCACATCATCATGAATTCCAATGGTAAAATGATTTTTCGGTTTTTCTTGCGCCAGGTTTTCAAAAACAGACATTACCATCGGCGGGGTAAATTCTTTCGATGACAGACCATAACGACCGCCTACGACTTTGGGCCAGCCTTCAAAGGGGCACCAGCCGTTTTCCATGCCTTCGCCGATCGCGTTGCGGACATCCTGATAGAGCGGCTCGCCAATGGCGCCCGGTTCTTTGGTGCGGTCCAGCACGCCGATGGTCCTGACTGTCGCGGGGATGGCTTGGACAAAATGTTCAATGGAGAAGGGGCGGTACAAACGCACCTTGATCATACCGACTTTTTCGCCGTTTTCGACCATGTGTTCGACCGCTTCCTGCGCCGCCTCGGCACCAGAGCCCATGAGAATGATAATGCGTTCGGCATCCGGGGCGCCAACATAATCAAACAGACGATATTGACGGCCGGCGACCTTGGCGAATTTATCCATCGAGTCCTGAACGATCGTTGCCGCTTTTTCATAATAGGGATTGGCGCGTTCGCGAGCCTGGAAAAACACATCCGGGTTTTGCGCGGTACCGCGCAATTGCGGACGGTCAGGGGAGAGGCCGCGTAAACGGTGCTGCATCACCAGTTCGTCATTGATCATGGCTTTCAGGTCGTCCATCGTCAATTCTTCAACTTTTTGAACTTCATGCGACGAACGGAAACCATCAAAAAAGTGAATGAACGGCACACGGGCCTCAAGAGAAGCAGCGGTTGAAATGAGCGCAAAGTCCATAATCTCTTGAATCGAGTTGGACGCCAACATACCCCAACCGGTTGAACGCGTCGCCATCACATCGCTGTGATCGCCAAAAATTGACAGCGCGTGCGTGGCAACCGTACGAGCAGAAACGTGAAAAACTGTTGATGTTAACTCACCAGCAATTTTGAACATATTCGGGATCATCAGTAACAGACCTTGGGACGCGGTAAACGTCGTTGTCAATGCTCCGGTCTGCAATGCACCGTGAACCGCGCCGGCAGCGCCGCCTTCACTCTGCATTTCGACGACTTGAGGAATCGTGCCCCAAATATTGGGTTGCCCGGCTGCCGAGTAGGCATCGGACCACTCGCCCATCGGTGACGACGGGGTAATGGGGTAAATCGCGATCACCTCATTCACCTTGTGGGCGACATAGGCGGCAGCTTCATTACCGTCTATGGTGACCATTTTTCTTGACATTACAATCCTCCGAAAATTGTAGCTTTATTTTGATAAATACTTCTTTAATAGGAATTAAAGGGGGTAAACTTCTTTTTGTTGAAAACGAAAAAGAGGGTTTACAAATAACGATTCAAAAAATAACGAAAAATCCGCGCAATTGCAAGGCCTTTCGGATGTGACTCCAGCCTGAGATGTGTAAAATAATGTCCTCATTGCACCTTCAGTATAAGAAATTTTTCTCATTGTGCAGCTTGGCGAGCGCTGCTTTTTTTTCGATTGATCCGGCTCCGTTTCAATCGTCCTGAGCAACGTTGTCATTGACTTTATAAAGATATTTTCGTAAATGAAAAACGTGTTAAAAACCAATTGCGCTCTTGCCCGTTGAACAATCCATCACAATCTCACGCTGAGGTTAGACTATGAATTTCCTTGAAGGAATTATTTTGACATTTTTATTATTGATCATGTGCTGTGCTGTGGTCTACGCTCAGGATCGTCCGATGCTTGGCGCACAGGTTTTTCTCGAACCCGGACAAACGGCAGAAGAAACCGAACTCTGGTTTAAAACCTTGCGCGATAACGGCATGGACATCTGCCGCATTCGCATGTTTGAGTCGTACATGCGCCAGCCGGATAATACGTGGGATTTTTCGCTATTTGATCGTGCATTCGAAATGGCTGAAAAATACGATATCAAAATAATGGGCACGTTTTTTCCGGCCACGGCCAAGACCGATATCGGCGGCTGGAAATTTCCTCAAGACCAGGAGCAGTTGGAGCGCTTTGCCGAGTACATTAAACAACTGGCGACTCATTTTAAAAAGTACAAATCTTTGTATGCCTGGGTGCTCATCAACGAGCCGGGCGGTGGATTGCGCGACACGCCATTTTCCCGCCACATGCGACAACAGTGGGAGACTGACAATCCGCAGCCCGAGTCCCTGGAGAACGGCTATCCCGTGCTCGTCGATTTGCAGGACGGACGCTTTAATGAGTACATGACCTCGTGGATGCTCAACTGGATTGCAGAGCAGGTTCGTCAAGTTGATAAGGATATTCATTTGCACGTCAATAATCACGCGATTTTTTACAATCTCCCAGAATACGATTTTCCCTATTGGCGAACGTTTTTGAACAGCCTTGGCGGTTCGGCGCATCCGAGCTGGCATTTTACCGCCTTTCCGCGCGATCAGTATGCACTGATCATGTCGGCCAACAGCGAAATCCTGCTATCCGGCGCCGGCGAATTGCCGTGGCTGATGACGGAAATCCAGGGTGGTAACAACACCTACAGCTCGAACGCGCCCATGTGCCCGACCGCGGACGAGATCACCCAATGGCTGTGGATGATTCTCGGCACTGAGGGTAAAGGTGGTATCTTTTGGACGCTGAATCCACGCGCCTCCGGGGTGGAATCCGGCGAATGGGCGCTGCTGGATTTTCAACATCAACCGACGGATCGGGTGATGGCGGTCAAGAAGGTCAGTCAGTGTGTGGCTGAAAACGAAAAGATGTTCAAACAGCTCAAAAAAGTCGATTCGGGCATCAACCTGCTGTATATCCGGGAATCGCTCTGGGCGGAGAATGTCATCACCAAAAACACGCCGGCGGAAAATGACGGCCGCAGAATCGGCTTAAAGAATCTCCTGGGCTATTTCAAGGCCCTGTCTGAAATGGGCATCAACTCAAACATCAAAGCGTTTGAAGAATTTGATTTTTCACGCGAGGATTATAACGGCATTTCCATCATCCTGGCAAATCAGATTGCCATCCCCATTGAATATAAAAATGTGTTGGAGCATTTTGTCGAACATGGCGGCACGCTGTTGGTCGATGGTTTGACCGGTTACTATGACGAACATGTGCACAACCGCATGCTCACCGGATTTCCATTTGCTGAATTATTTGGCGGACAGCTTGCCGAGTTCAGGCATAATGAAAATATCTTTTATTATGATTTTGATGGTATGGAAAAAGTGCCGGGACAACTCTGGCAGGGTTTTATCAAACCGAATAAAAAAACGGCCGTACTCGCACGGACCGGAGAGCACATCACAGCAACGCGCTCGCACTTGGGCAAAGGGACTGTCATTTGGATTCCGGGTTTGCTCGGCGTGGCGGCCTGGCAGGAAACCAAACCGCTGGCGGATTTTCTGGTCAAGGTTCTGCCAATGGCATCACAAAACATCCGATTTGCACAGCACAATCCCAATGTCGTGATGAAAATCTTAAAAGCTGAAGACAGTATGATCACGGTTCTGGTCAATAAGGAGGATCAACAACGAACGGTTAATTTAAACGGTATTGAAAAAAATGCAACGGGACGCCTCCTGTTTGGTCAACCGGGTCGGTTTTCGACGGATAAAGTAACGATCGCTCCGGAAGAGACGCTGGTCATTCAATGGGAGTAGCGCAATTTGTTTCGGAATGGTGTTGGTCTTTAAACTTTTAACCAAATTTGGCAAAGTCGCATCAGAGAAAAATCGGAACGCGGATTTGCACGGCGCGGCTTCTGGCGGCAACCAAAACTGAAATGATCAAATATTTTTCAATTTAGAAAAAAGATGTAAACCGCCGAGTGCGGTGAGAACGCCGAGAAACAACTTTTTCTCCCTATTATAAACTGCAAAAAGAGTGTCAAACTTTGCTCAAAAAACACAGTTTTGCAGATATGCATTGCAGATATATCGGATAAAGACGGATTGGATATCCTTGTTTTTTGGCAACAAAACGAACCAAATCCGTTTAAATCTGTTTAATCCGTGCAAATCCGTGTCCCATTAGATTTTTGCTTCTGGCTGTCCAAGTTAGGGATCAGCACCACAAAAAGATCGCTTCATCAGGAGGAAAATTCATCCACAGGGCAATCCACATGTTAAAATAAACGAAAGACACTTTTGTTTTTAAACGTTGAAAATGGGCGGATTTTTACCTATCTTTAATCTTCACAAATTTTGATGTTAAGCATGAGGTTATAGAAAAATGCAAGATGCAAAAGCAATGAAACTCAAAATCGGTTTGGCGGAAATGCTCAAGGGCGGCGTCATTATGGATGTGACGACGCCGGAGCAAGCCAAAATTGCCGAAGATGCCGGCGCCGTTGCGGTGATGGCGCTTGAGCGCATTCCGGCGGATATTCGCGCGCACGGCGGCGTGGCCCGCATGTCGGATCCCGGCATGATCCGTGGTATTCAGGACGCCGTTTCCATCCCGGTGATGGCCAAATGCCGCATTGGTCATTTTGCCGAAGCCCAGGTTCTCGAAGCGCTCGGCGTCGATTTTATTGACGAGAGCGAAGTGCTCACTCCCGCGGATGAAGTGTATCACGTCAACAAATGGCAATTCAAAGTGCCGTTTGTGTGCGGGTGCCGCAATTTGGGCGAAGCCCTGCGCCGCATTGCCGAAGGCGCGGCCATGATCCGCACCAAGGGCGAAGCCGGCAGCGGCAACATTGTTGAAGCCGTAACGCACATGCGTTCCGTGCAGGCGGGCATCAAACGCCTCACCGTTTTGGGTGATGAAGAACTGGTGAACGAAGCCAAAGAACTTGGCGCGCCGGTCGAGCTGGTGCGCGAGGTCAAAAAACTTGGCAAACTGCCGGTACCCAATTTTTCCGCCGGTGGCGTCGCTACTCCCGCCGATGCGTCGTTGATGATGCAGCTTGGCGCCGAAACTGTATTTGTCGGCAGCGGCATTTTTAAATCCGGCGATCCGGAAAAGCGCGCCAAAGCCATCGTATCCGCCACTACCCATTATATGGATTTTGATTTGATCGCCCGCGTCTCCGAAGGTCTCGGCGAAGCCATGGTCGGCATTGAAATCGACAAAATTCCACCGGAAGAACGAATGGCGGATCGGGGCTGGTAATTCATGACGATCGGAATTCTCGCCCTGCAAGGTGACTTTGCAAAGCATCAAAGTAAAATTGTGGACCTCGGTGCACGAGCTGTTCTGGTTCGAACAGAAGAACAGCTCGATGACTGCGATGGATTGATCATTCCCGGCGGCGAATCCACAACTCTGATCAAGCTGATGAAAAAGCATGACATGTGGGATGCGGTTAAAGAATTTGCCCGACACAAACCGGTGTACGGCACCTGCGCCGGCTGCATTCTCGTCGCCGATTCAATTGTCGAAATGGACCAGGACTCGCTCAAGCTGATTGACATTGCCGTACAGCGAAACGCCTATGGCCGCCAGGTTGATTCGTTTATCGATGACATCAAATTGCAATTGAATGGCAAAGCCGATTCCATGGAAGGCGTTTTCATTCGCGCGCCCAAAATGGTGTCCATTGGAGAGCACGTCACGCCGCTGGCATGGCATAAAAATGACGTCATTCTCGCTGAACAGGGACATATCCTGGTCGGTACATTTCATCCGGAACTCACGGATGATGGTCGAATTCACCAGTATTTTTTGCAAAAGATAGAACAGGCCAGGGAAAAGGAAAAGAATTCAGACCGAATTCTCAACGCCTGAACCTGTGCCCCGCTATTAAAAATTAAAGCTATAAAAAAAATAGAATCACACGACTCTATGTACTCTTACGATGCCTATGGTATTAAAATAAACGGTTATGATTTTTGGCTCGATGCGCATCGCAAAGTGCCGTTTTCGTTTGTCTCCCACGGGCATGCGGATCATCTGAAAAACCACGATGTCATTCTGGCAACGCCACCAACAGTTCAATTCCACGCTTTTCGCGCGCGGCAAAAAAGCGCTATCCCGGTTAATTTTGGCGAACACTACAAGTTCGAAGACATGCTCATTGAATTGTTCCCGGCCGGCCATATGCTTGGTTCGGCTATGATCAAAGTCACACTGGACGGCACCTCGCTGCTGTACACCGGCGATTTTAAGATGAAAAAGGGCTGGACCACCCGTGACATCGAAATTCCGCATGCCGATATTCTTATCATGGAATCCACCTTTGGTGATCCGAAATATGTGTATGATCACTCGCAAGAATTTTTACTCAATGAACTGATCGGATTTGTCGAAGATTGCTTTCGTGCCAACATTACGCCGCTGGTAATGGGCTATGCCCTCGGCAAGGCGCAGGAAGCGATGAAGATGCTCGGCGACACCGGATATAAAGTGCGCGTGCATCGCTCGGCGTGGGAGTTGGCAAAGATTTATCGTCAGTTTGGCATTGAATTTAACAACTGCGAACCATGGAAAGATGAACCTGTCGGACGTGACGAGATCTTGCTCATTCCGCCGCATTCGCTTCGATTTCGTAAAGTTAAAAATCTGCCGCCGCGCTATCGCACCGTTTTTCTCTCCGGCTGGGCAAATGCCGAGTCCGGCATGCGCTTTGGCGCCGACCACACCGTGCCCCTCAGCGATCATGCCGATTTTAACGAACTCCTCGATTTTGTCCGCCAGGTCAATCCCCAAAAAGTTTACACCACGCACGGATTTGATCATTTTCCCCAATACCTGCGCGACATTGGTTTTGATGCCGAACTTTTAAAAGAAACGGATCAAATTTCTCTGCTGTAATATCACCCTCCTGGTTCCAATCAAAAAGTAAAACCTTTATTTTCTGGTAACTCAAAAACCGGATTTCAAGGAAAGAACTGCAAGAATGTTTAATAATTCGGCCTAATTAATATTAATCAGTAATAAACAATAATTATATTGACTTATTAGTAAAATACAGTTATAATAGACAGGATACAGGAAGGAGAGAAAAGGTGTCCGACGATATAATGACTCTTGAAGAAGTAGCCGCCTATTTACGTCTCAAACCACAAACGATATACACCTGGGCACAGGAAGGCAAAATACCCGCAGCCAAACTCGGCAACCAGTGGCGATTCAAAAAATCCGTCATCGATCGCTGGTTTGATCAGCATATTAATGATAAATTTAATGATCTTTTGAGCTCAGCCTGAGGCTTGAAGATTGATATTGCAATCAATAAAGCATGTTTGGAGAGTACGATGAGAAAATTGCTCAAATATGTACTGTGGGGAAGCCTGGCCACAGTTTTTATTTGTTATGGCGTGCTGTGCTGGTTGATCTTTGGCGAGGTCAAATCAACCACAAGTCTGGCGCAGGACAGATTTGGCGGCACGCCGGTCGAAGCCACCATCGCATTGCTCAACTCCGAAGCAACATCTTTTGAGCTCAAGAACAAAGCCGTTTATGCGCTTGGGCAAATTGGCGATGCACAAGCGTTGCCCGCGTTGCAGGCCCAGGTGACCGGCGTGCCGTGCCCAAAGCCGTGTACCAAAAATGGTTATATTTGCCAATACGATTTGGAAAAAGCGATCAAAGAATGTCAGGGGCAGTTTAGCGCCACGCGATGGATGTATCGATTTTTATAATTACAAACAAATTCGTGGGAGATCACAATGTCAAAACGAAAAATTCTGTCTTTCGATTTTTTTCAGAGCTTTCACAATAATGATGCCTTTTACGAAAAAGTCACGGATGAAAAACAAATCAAGTTCGAAATCGCCAATCACCTCGTGCTGCTGCTGATTTTTTCCATGGTATACGGCGCCATCATGGGCAGTTATAACGGCTTGCTGCAGGCACTGTCCTCCGCCGTCAAAATGCCAATTTTATTTTTTCTGATTATTATCATCTGCTTTCCGGCGTTTTTTGTCATTCAAACCATTCTCGGCTCCAAGCTGTCGCTCGGTCAAATGATCTCCATCATTCTTACCGGTTTTGTTTTTATGACCTGCATCATGGTCTCCTTTTCGACCATCGTCGCTTTTTTTATGATCACCGGTGACAATTACGCATTCATCAAATTGCTGCACGTTGGCATCATCATCATAGCCGGATTTTTCGGCATGCGCGCCATTGTTGAGGCGCTGAAATATTCCTGCGAGAAAAAGAACATTTATCCCAAAACCGGTGTCCGCGTTTTTCAAATCTGGATTTTCATATTGGCTTTTGTCGGCGCGCAGCTGTCGTGGTCACTTCGTCCATTCATTGGCGCAAAAGGCATGGAGTTTCAACTGTTGCGGCAAAAGGGCGGCAATTTTTACGTGGATGTGCTAAAGTCCGTGGGTGATATTTTGGATCCGCGTGACTAAATTTGGCGGCAGGATCGACGCATCAGCCTTAGTGTTTTAACGATTGAACGCCAATCGTAGGTACTTTGGTGCGGAAAGTGGCGTAGCTTGTCCACATTTTTTTATCATTTAAAATGGATTGGACCAGATCATCGTCGCAATCGAGTTCATCCGAATAGCCAAGTCGATAGCCCCAATAGGCCCCGGACAACGTCGTCACAGCAGCCGCCACGACAAACAGCACGCGCTGATTTTTCGTCAACGGCGCCAGATAATCGACAAACTTGATGCCGCCAATAACAGCGGTAGGACCACCACCGGCGATCGAATACATCATGTTCAAATTCATGCTTTTGAAATTGCGCTTCTTCGGCAGGCGAAGCACCGCCGCCGGCGAACTGTAGCCCGGCGTTACACTGTCCGACGCGGCATCGTACGCCCAGGATTTGCCGCCGCAGGTAAAGTGATAGATGGGCCGGCCCTGTTCAAACTGCACGTTAATGTGGCTGTAGACGTACTGCAGAACGTTCGCCTGCACGCTGTAATCTGGCGATGTTAATGTGCCAATGGAAAATCCAATGACAAAGCCGGCAAGGATAATGGCTGCCAGCGCGATAAACACTTTCATATTCAAGCTCTCGAATTTTGTGAAAACAATATATTGGTTAGCGGGGATTCCTGCAACAAAGATTTCGTTAAATTTCGTTGAATATGAAGCGAAAAGTTGTATGTTTCTCTGATCATATCATATAACATTTTGAGGAGAAATATCATGAAACCGTTGACGATTCTCGCTGTCTTGCTGCTCTCGATCGTGTTCACATCATCGGCTGTTGCGGCGTTGTCCGTATCCGATCTCAGATGCGAATACAAAACCAATCCGATTGGTATTCAAGTCGAAAAGCCGCGTTTGAGCTGGAAAATTGAATCTGATAAAAATGGCGTCATGCAGTCGGCTTATGAAATACGCGTTGCCGGCAGCACACGAGATGTCACTGCCGGTAAAAATCTGCTGTGGGAAACCGGTCAGGTGTCGTCCGATCAATCGATTCACATCGAGTACGATGGACCGGTCCTGGCATCGGGGCAGAGTGTTTACTGGCAGGTGCGTGTTTGGGACAACGATGGGAAAAAATCAAAATGGAGCGATCCGGCCTCCTGGGAAATGGGCTTGCTGAATGAATCCGACTGGTCAGCCCAATGGATTCATCCGACTATTGCGGAAGATATCTCCAAATCCTCACCCGCACAAATGGTTCGTAAAGAATTCGAACTGCAGGGAGAAGTTAAATCCGCGCGAGCCTATGTGACGAGCCTTGGCCTCTACGAGATGGAATTGAATGGTCGGCGGGTTGGCGACGAAGTGCTGACTCCTGGTTGGACGGCGTATGAGGATCGTGTTCAGTATCAGGTTTATGACGTCACCTCCCTGCTGCAAAAGGGCGACAATGCCGTTGGTCTTACGCTTGGTGATGGCTGGTACCGAGGATTCCTTGCCTACAAGGGTCAGCGGAATCTATACGGTGACAAGCTTGCCGCGCTCGTACAGATTCATGTTCAGTTTGTGGATGGAGGTTCCGCGATCATCGTATCGGATGACTCCTGGAAATCGTCAACCGGCCCCGTTCTCGCTTCGGATATTTATAATGGCGAAATTTATGACGCCCGTTTGGAAAAAAATGGCTGGAGCACGGCCGATTACAATGATGCTGACTGGCAGGACGTCGTTGTTTTGCCCAAGCCCAAAGCCGCGATCATCGCGTCGCAGGGAGCGCCGATCAAAAAGGTTGAGGAGATCAAACCCATAAAATTGCTCGAAACGCCCGAAGGCGACACTGTCATTGACATGGGGCAGAACATGGTCGGCTGGGTGCGTATCAAAGTCCAGGGTCCGGCCGGCACGACGGTGACCATCCGCCACGCCGAAGTGCTCGATAAAAACGGCAATTTTTATACGGAAAACTTGCGCGCCGCCAAACAGACCAACATCTACACCCTCAAAGGTGATGGCCTTGAAGTCTGGGAACCGCGTTTTACCTTTCAAGGTTTTCGTTTTGTTGCGGTGGATGGGTGGCCCGGCGATTTAAGTCTGGACGACATCACCGGTATTGTTGTGCATTCGGAAATGGATGTCGCCGGATCATTCGAATGCTCCAATCCGATGATCAATCAATTGCAGCACAATATCCAATGGGGACAAAAAGGCAATTTTGTCGATGTGCCTACGGACTGCCCGCAGCGTGATGAACGTCTTGGCTGGACCGGTGATGCGCAGGCTTTTGCCAGAACCGCCTGCTTTAATCATGATGTTGCGGCGTTCTATACAAAATGGATGAAAGATTTTATTGTCGACCAACAGGACGAAGGCCAAATTCCGCATGTCATTCCGGATGTCTTGTCCATCAAAACCGGACGCACAGGCAACTCCGCCTCTGCCGGCTGGGCCGATGCCGCGCTCATCGTGCCGTGGACAGTTTATCTCTGCTACGGCGACACCCGTATTCTGGAAGAACAATACGACTGCATGAAGCGCTGGGTCGATTATCAGGCCAAAAAAGCCGGGGATACCTATTTCTGGAACATCGATTTCACCTTTGGCGATTGGCTCTCCTTTAACACCACGCGCTCAGATTATCCCGGCGCCACCACGGACAAAGATTTCATCACCCAGGCGTTTTTCATCTATTCTGCCGATATTTTGTACAAAACTGCGCAACTGCTTGGTAAATCCAATGATGCTGCCACATACGCTGATATTAGCGAAAAAGCGAGAAAAGTCTTTCTCACGGAATTTGTCACGCCCAATGGCAGGCTCTCGCCAAACACGCAGACTGCCTATACGCTGGCACTGCACTTTAACCTGCTCCCAGATGAACTTGCCGAAAAAGCCGCCGCTCGCCTGGCTGACGATGTGAGAAAATTCGGACATATCACCACCGGTTTTCTCGGCACGCCCTACATTTGCCATGTGCTCAGCGATTACGGTTATTTTGATGAAGCGTTTATGCTGTTAAACCGAACCGATTATCCCTCCTGGTTGTATCCGATTACGCAAGGCGCCACAACGATTTGGGAACGCTGGGATGGTCAAAAACCGGACGGTTCTTTTCAAGATAAAGGCATGAACTCGTTCAATCACTATGCATACGGCGCTATTGGCGACTGGTTGTATCGCGTTGTGGCCGGTATCGAGATTGATGAAACCAATCCGGGATACAAACACATTTTGATCCAACCGCATCCAGGCGGCGAGTTGAACAGCGCCAAAGCGAGCGTGGAAAGCATGTACGGCACAATCTCGTCCGCGTGGGAAATGGATGGCGACAAGTTGACATTGGACGTCACTATTCCGGCTAATACCACGGCCACGATTACCTTGCCGGACAGCAAAATTGGCAACGTGTCGATCAATGGTTCGGCGCTCGCTAAATCGAAAAGTGTGACGCGTTACTCCGAGGCCGGCGACGCTGTTGTTGTTGAGCTCGGCTCGGGCAAGTATTCCTTCACCAGCAATTAGTCGACTCTCCGGCTCAGCCCGATCGGGCTAGATGAATTTTACATTTGGTCCGATCGGATTCATGACGACTGAGAATGAGCCCAACGGCTTCGCTGGTGATGTTTTTAGGTTAGCGACTATCCAACAAAAAAGCCTGCCGAGAATAATTTGGGCAGGCTTTTAGTCTCCTTATTAAGGAGGTAGCATGTTGAAGAGGTTGCTATCAATTACGGTGCGATTCTCAAAAGGTTACTCACTTTTTCTCAAAACTAATTGTTTTTTCAATATACTGTTGCACCGTTTTTTTGGGGTGTAGTCCAATTAAAAAGTCCACAAGTTCACAATGATTAAAAAAGAGTAAAAACGGCAAATCAGTTACGCCATAGTATGTGGTGATTTCTTCGCTCGTATCAACATTGATAAAACCAAATGTGAGGCGATCCGAGTACTGCCCTATCAGTTGATTGATGATGTTTGACATGATAAAACACTCACCGCACCACTCGGCCTTTATTTGAATGAGAAAGGCGTTATCACTGTCGACAATCGTTTCCTTAAAATTTGTATCGGTAAAATCTATTAAACGCTGTTGTGTTTTTGCCATTTTCATTTCACCGGGTGTCAACAAAGCGCCGAAACATGGTTTCGGCGCATCACAGAGCCAGGGCGTGTTCATCAGTCGCTGCACGATTCGGTCTTTGTACGAGTTGCCTACAGGCCAAACTGCTGAATATTCAACTGCTCGGCGGCGCTGGCATAGAATTGATTCAAAATATCTGCTTCGGCTTCGGCAAGAATGCCGCGAGTTTTTTCCAATCGGATGGAATCCTGTTTGGCGTAATAGGTGCTCACACAGCAGCAGCACAATTGTTTCACGCGTTCTTCTTTTTCAAAACGGCGATGTCGTTTGAGAAAATCCATAGCCCAGGGATCTTCAATTTTGTGCAGCGTCACCAACGCCAAAAGGCGGGCATTCTTGTCTTTTTCCGTACGAAACGCTCTGACAATTTCAAAGACAGTGGAACGCGGGATCGTCAGGTTATCACCATAACGAATGATCATGCACATGGCGGATTGCTGTAATCCTTCATTATCGGAAAGGATGGCTTTAGACAAATTTTTGCTGAATACGTCCCAGTCAACATCAGGCTGCGGTACAGCAACGGCACTGCCGCTCAACATGAGCGATACAAGCACGATGACGAGAAATAAAACTTTGGTTTTCATAATGAACTCCTTTGAGTTAATTTTTCGTTCTCGTCTTTTGCTTACTCAAAGGGTGTGCCAGAATTTTGCAATATTTTTTCGATAGCTTAAACGTCAAGAAATCAATTCATTAGAGGTGTCGTTTCGAAAAGGGTAAAATCGTATTCGTCGAGACGAATTGCTGATATTTCCGAAAATCCTGATATTTCGGGAAATTATGTCTGTTTAACAATGTTCAATTTTTTCATCCGCGACTCTAGCGTCTTTGGATTGATGCCGAGAATTTTGGCCGCGCCTTTATCGCCGCTTACTCGCCAGTTTGTTTTGTTGAGCACTTGAAGGATGTGCCGGCGTTCGTTTTCATCCAGCGTAAAGACCTCCGGAGCGTTGCTCGGCGTTTCATTGTGCGGCAGCCAGTCACCGAGGGTCAGAGTTGCGTTGCGGCTGGTGATGACGGCGCGCTCAATGATGTTCTCAAGCTCTCGCACATTTCCGGGCCAGGGATAGCGCTCCAAAGCGTTCAATACATTTTGCGGCACATTGTCGATTTTTTTCCCGGTCTTGGCAGAATATTTTTTAACGAAATAGTTCACCAGCAACGGAATATCTTCCTTCCGTTGACGAAGCGGCGGAATGACCAGCGGAAAAACATTCAGGCGAAAATAGAGGTCGTCGCGAAAATTGCCTTTTTCAATTTCCCTGGGCAAATTCCGGTTGGTTGCCGCAATGATGCGCACATCGACCTTGATGGTTTCGTTACCGCCGACGCGCTCGAATTCTCCCTCCTGCAGCACGCGCAATAACTTGGCCTGCAATTCGAGCGGCAGATCGCCGATCTCATCGAGAAAAATGGTGCCGCCATCCGCCAGTTCAAATCGCCCCACTTTTTTGCAGATGGCGCCGGTGAAGGCGCCTTTTTCGTGGCCGAAAAATTCGCTTTCGATCAAATTGGCCGGCAAGGCCGAGCAGTTGACTTTGACGAGAATGTGATCACTCCGGTCGCTGAGCGTATGAATGGCGCGCGCAATCAGCTCCTTGCCCGTACCGGATTCGCCGAGCACCAGCGCCGTGGCATTTGTATCGGCGACCTGCTCTACCTTGCTGAGTACCTTTTTCAGCGCATCACTTTGCGTAATGATGTTTTCGAAATTGGTGACGACCTTGATTTCATCCTGCAAATAGACATTTTCGGCTTCGAGTCGGTTTTTCAGCACCTGCACTTCATCGAGAGCTTCCTGTAATTTTTTCGCGGCGACAGTACGCTCGGTGACGCGTTCTTCCAACTCTCGGCGTTTTTGCTCTTGCGCCCGCGTGCGCCAGGCGTAAATCACGTAGAGCAAGCCGACGATAAAAAGCGCAACCATAAACCGGAATCCGGCTGTTTGCCAAAACGGCGGCGTGATGATCAGACGCAGGGCAATGCCCTCATCGTTCCACACGTTGTCGTTGTTCGATCCTTTGACGCGAAAGGTATATTTTCCCGGCGCCAGCGTTGTGTAGCGGGCAATACGATTATCCGCATCAGTATAAATCCACTCCTTGTCAATGCCTTCCATTTTATAAGCATACAGATTGCGTTTTGGCGCGGTAAAATCCAGGGCGGCAAACTCGAAAGAAAAGCTATAGTCTTTCCACGACAATTTCAGTTCCGAGAGTTCGGACAGGGGAACGGGCAGATTAACCGGTTGATTAAACTTGGAAAATTGGGTCAATACAATGCGGGGCTTGTTTTCATTATGGTGAATATTTTCCGGATAAAACGCATTAAAACCATTTATGCCGCCGAAAAAGATTTCACCACTTTTACTTTTAAAACAGGCTCCGCCATTAAACTCGGTGCTTTGCAGGCCGTCATCAATATTGTAATTGGTAAAGGTTTCGTTAAAAGGATTAAATCGGCTGATGCCGTTTGTCGTGCTGATCCACAACTGTCCATCGTCATCACGGATGATGCCGTAGACCGAGTTGTCGGCCAGGCCATCGACTTCGGTGTATCGTTTGCAGATTCCGCTGTTCGGATCGAACCTGTTCAATCCGCCGCCGTAGGTTCCCAGCCACATGCTGCCATCCGGATTCTCCAAAATGACGAACACAAAATCGTTGCTCAAACTGGTTGAATCCTGCGGATCATTTTTAAAATGAGTAAATGTCTCGGTGCGCGGATCGAACCGGCTCAAGCCGCCGCCCTGCGTGCCGATCCACAAAATACCGTTTTGGTCTTCGTACACCGTACGAATGTAATCGTCGCATATCGTATTGGCATCATCCGGATGATGACGATAGTGGGTGAAATGCTCGCTCTCCGGATCAAATTTATCCAGGCCGCTGCCGTAAGTGCCGACCCATAAAAAGCCGCGCGAATCCTGGAAAATACTCCGAAGTTCATTTCCGGCAATTGTGTTCGGATCGTTCGGATTGTGGCGATAGGATGTAAACCGGTCGGTCGCCGGATCGAACTTGTTCAAGCCGCCGCCATCCGTGGCCAGCCACATTCTGTTCTGCTGATCCTTGAAAACAACGCGCACAATGTCATGACTGATGCTGTGCGGATTATGTTCATCATGCTGAAAAGACCGCCATTTATCATTGACGCGATCAAAGCGATTGAGGCCGCCGCCATGGGTGCCGATCCACAGGACGCCGTTTTCATCCTCTAAAATAGACCAGACGATGTCATGGTTCAGACTGTTCGGATTGGCCGGATTGGATTTGTAATGCGGGAATTGATCGACCGCTCGGCTCACTTTATTGGCGCCACCGCCGTAGGTCCCCAGCCAGATGACGCCGGTATTATCTTCGTAAATATCATAAATTTCATCGTAATTGATGCTAAAGGCATCAAAGGGGTTGTTTTGATAACTGTGAAATGACAGCGTTTCCGGATCGAAAACATTTAAACCGCCGCCTTTGGTGCCGATCCACAATGTGCCTTGCGAATCTTGAAGCAACGCGTAAATGCTGTTGTGACTCAACGATGTTGGATCATTGGCTTTGTGGACAAAATGGGTAAATTGCGGCATGCCCATGGCGTTGAACGTGAGTTTGTCCAGACCGCTGTTATGTGTACCGATCCATAACGCGCCGTTGCGGTCGGCGCATAGCTCCCGAACATAATTGTCGATCAGACTGTTGTCATTGTTCGGATCGTGATAAAAACGCGAAAAGCGGTTGGTTTCACGATCAAACGAGTTGAGACCGTTTTCCGTGGCGATCCACAAACGGCCCTGGTTATCCTGGCAGATGCTGTGAACGCTTTCGTCACTGATGGTGCGTGGATCGTGCGGATTATGGCGGTAGCAGGTGAATTCCTCGGTCAATGGATCAAGTCTGGCCAGACCGCCCTCCGTGGCAATCCACAATATGCCGGCATCATCCTGAAAGATGTCCCGAATGACATCGTGACACAGGGCGTCCATTTTCTCCGGATTGGCTCGGAAGGTTTTAATCGTCCTGGTTGACGGATTATATCGATTCAAGCCCCCGTTAAACGCGCCGATCCATAAAATGCCATTGTCCGCTTCAATCATGCAGGTGATGTGATTTTGGCTCAAACTCTGCGGATTGTTCGGATCACTTTTTAAAACGTCAAAAGTATAGCCGTCATATTGATTCAGACCATCCTCGGTACAAAACCACATAAAACCGCGGCTATCCTGAATGATGCACTCGACAATACTTTGCGACAAGCCATCCTCGAGCGATAGGTGATAAAATTTCAGATAAGGCGTTTCAGCGATTGACACGTGAATGGTGAATAGAAAAAAACAATGCAGGATTCGACGGAAAAACATAATTATCTTTCATGCTGATAATAGTTTGGGGAAAATTCAGTTTAAATACGGTTGCTGATGAAATGGGTTACATAGGATGTGACAGCAAGAATGTGTTTGAATTTGTTGATGATTTTATTATCATAGAGCAACCAACCGATAATTTTGGACTAAACCGAAAGGACAGGCTATGAGAAAAGTATTGTTGGTTTTTTGTGCAGTGCTGCTGGTTGTGACGTTGGCTGAAGCAAAGGTGACGTTGGTCAAAGCGGTGATTGAACCGGCTGCGGCGTCAGCCGGTGATGACGTTGCGGTGACCGTCGAATTTGGCGGCAAAGCGAAAAACATCGAGTCCGTGGTGATGATTCCGCGCGAATTCGCCTACGAGATTGACATGCCGTTCCCGCTGCAAAAAGCCGAAGACGGCAAAAACGTGTGGGTGCTTAAAGGCCAGGTGCCGTGGGAAACACCCAGCGGCGAGGTAAACCTCGAGATTAAAGCTGTTGATAAAAAAGGCAAAGAAGTCGTGGTGGAAGAGTACAAAGATCAAGTCCACGGCAAAGCGGGATTGATTGCGTTTGAGGTAAAATAAAAACTGTTCAGCATGTGCGACGCACCTTAGGAGGTGCGTCGCACGTTGATTAGAATAGTTATGAAGCGCAGTTTTTACCGCTCGCTCCGTCACACAGAACGAGGCGGAGCGAGCGTTTGAACTTTTTATGGGGTGTGGCTTTCAATCCAGTCTAAAATCGGCTGCCAGACGAGCTGTGGCGAGTTGTGCCCGAGAAAAATATCAATGTGGGCGAAATCGAACAATACATCCTCCACCGGTTTGAGGCGAACGATATGCTGCGTGATATCCGGACTTCCGAGCAAAGACATGCCATAGACGCAATACTCTCCCATTCCACCCGCTGCTCCCACTAACAAAATTGGATTTGTAATGTGTGCCAAGTGGTCGTCAAACGGCACATCTTCAATATCAGCAATCACTCGACAATAATCAGCAATAAACGCCGCCGCTTCCCACGGGCAACCGGCCGCCATAAAGTCAAGCCATTGATCAATAGTCACATATTCAAAATCGACCGGCAGGTCATCTCCCCAAATGCCGGCGAGAAAGTGATAATGGATGGTGCCGTACAGCGGCCCGCCGCCAAAAAACAAGGCCACCTGCATATTAGTAAATCCGGGAATCATCGGCGAGTCGCCATCAGGATCGCTACGCGCCAAAGCGGCGGCAAACGGAAATCCCATAAAATCCGCATAGTCTCCGGCATTGATCAAATCCTGCACTCGGGCAAACTCGGCGGTAAAAACATCTCGAACCGTCTGATCATCCGTCTTCAGGGGAACATCGACCGGAATAAAGCCGGCAACATTTCGAAGCAATGGCGGTTTTTGCGTTTCTTCATTCAACAGGGCAAAACCGGTAATAACACCACTGCTATAACCGCACAAGTTGAGCGGCGCAAATCCACAACCGGTAAACAAGCGAGTAAATCGCGCCGTGGTCATCGCGAGGGTGAGATCATTCACCTGTTTCTGCACACCCCAATTGGCCATAAAAGATGATTCCGGAATATCGGCCGGCGTGAGCGTCCAGGCCTGGTCAATGCCCCAGACATCCACATCATTCTGCGCCAAAAAGACGGCAATGCCAAAATCATCCGGTGTACTCGACGATAACGTTCCGGGAAGCGTCATGCCGGTAAAATCCTTGGCGTCACCATGCTGATAAAAAAACGTTTTATCTGTTTTGATGGGATGGAACGGCCGGTTTTCTTTGACCACACGATGCAATCCAATGACATCGTAGGCGCTCGGACCAACATGAATGTGAAATGAATAATGAACGATTTTATCCGCGATTACCGTACGTTCAAAATTCATCATTCGACCGGTCGGCGCCAGATCAATCTGATTCTTGGACAAATACTCTTTTTGGTGATCCGCAACACTTTGTTCATCCAGTGGCCACTCAAATTGCGAAATCACCTCCAGCGCCAACTGGTCGGCGGCTGGTTTGTCTTGAGAAACAGGCACATCGCGTTCCGGTCTGAACGGCATATCTTTACTGCATGAAAAAACAACAGCGATACAGGTGATGATGAGAAGAAATCTTTTCATACGACGACCCTCCTTTGATGTGTTAGATGAATTTGGAAAAGAAATGTCTGGCGAGGCCTGCCGCTACTGCAGGCCCGCCTGCACCTTAACTTGATCGAGCAGCCAAAAAACTCTCAATTTACGCCTGCCTGTTTGGACTCCCCTCCCCTCACATACAAGATATGTTTAATTATTATACTAATCAGGCCGGCTAATCGCTACGACATATCGTACAATCATTGATACTCTCGCGACAAATTTTGATACTGGAGAAACATTTTGGGAGAAAATAGCCGGCTAATGATTTTTCCGATATTCCGACGGGGTGAGCCCAAACTGTTGTTTGAACGATTTGTTAAAATAGGAGAGATTGTTAAAGCCGACGTGAAAAGCGATGCGTGAAATACTATCGTAATCCTGTTGTAAAAGCTGGGCGGCCTTGTTGAGCCGGGCGGAATTGATAAGTTTCGTCGTATTGGTTTTGGCAACGTCATTCAGTTTTCTATTCAAATGGCCTGTTGAAATGCCCAAACGTTTTGCCAGTTGTTCCGGGCCAAATTTCGGAGTATTCAAATTATTCTCCACCAGCTCCAAAACCTGTTCGAGGAAAATTTGCTCTTTGCGTGAGCCGTTCGGGGATGCGAGCTTTAAATTTCGCTGCCACGTGGCCATAATAATGCTGGTATATAAAAAACAAAAAACGATATAAAGCACAACGCGCTCCGGATGCGGAAAATCAACAATAAAAATAGCGGCCGTTTTCCAGGGGATGAAATATTGAGGCAGCCAGTGTAAGGTTATCAGAATGGAATATATGGAGTAGACGGCGCTCCAGGCGACAACGCCCGGCACGGTCGTTTTGATACCGGTGAACAGCCACGATTTCGGCAACGGCTGTGTTTTGGGCACCAAGGCCAAAGCGAGGGACAAAAAATAGACGCCGCCAATCACACCAGTGGCGATGGTCTCAAAATTGGGTTCTCCCAATGGGCCGCCGGTGAAACGCCCGAGTGATTCGTTCCAAACCGGAGGCGCCAGCGCATTACGCGCGGATAACTGTTGCACGAGTACAGAAATTATAAATCCGCATAGCAGCAGAACGGATTTGAGCAGGATTGTTAAACTCTTTTTATGCGAATGGAACAGCATCAAGCCGACGCGGCTGCATAACCAGCCGGAAAGCGCACCGGCCAGCGTGCCGTTCAAAATAATTATCGGCCAAAGATGCGAAAAGAGCGTCGGCGGGAAAGACGAAAAGCCGCTCATCTTTTTAAACAGGATGGCAAAAAGCGCCAAACCAAAACCAGCCCATGCTCCGCCTTGTACCCCGGATTTTTTCAGGATCTGTTCATCAACTGCGCCGCGTAGCCCCTCAATAGGCATATGTACCTTTTTTCATAAAAGTTTATGCACTTTGATGATGAAATTATATAAAAATTAGCTTTCAAAGGCAACGCATTTTTAAAAGATGTTTGGGCAGATTTTTTAATGTGGGGGAAGAGATGATCGGCCCCTCCATTCCACGAAAATGCAGAACAGAAGGGCCGAATAGCCGGCATGTCAAGTCTTACTCTTGTACATCATATCCCGCATCCTGGATCGCCGTAGAGATGGCCACGAGCGACGTTCCATCCTTGTAATGGACATTGACTTTTTTCGTTTTCAGATCAATAAAAACGTCTTCGACGCCATCCACGCCCTGCACCGCTTTTTGCACATGCGCAACGCAGTTGTTGCATGTCATGTTCGGTACGGTCAAAGTTGATTGCATATCCGTTTCCTTTTTTTGCATATTCGTTTTTGCAGTTCTATTTTTAAAGCTTCGGATCACCGTCGGCACGCTCAATAAAAGTAGAATGAGCAGAGCCGATGTCCATTCCAGCCATGTGGGCAAAAGTTGATGTTCATGGATGTGCTGCATGGAGAGATGAAAACCGAGCCGTGTCCACAACACATCCAAAAGTAGTCCAAGACCGATACTGCTGAGGATGAGCGTGACCAGATAGATGATGGTCGATTTTTTGCCGAGAAATTTCGAAATCACCGTGATCGTCACCGAATTGGTTGCCGGACCGGCGAGCAAAAAGACAAACGCGGCGCCGGGATTCAATCCTTTCATCATCAGCGCCGCGGCGATGGGAATGGAGCCGGTAGCGCAGACATAGATCGGCACGCTGATGAGGACCATCAACATAATGGTGAGCAAACCAGGTGTGAGTTTCTCGCCAAAAAAGTTTTCCGGCAGGATGTAGGTGATGACGCCGCCGATCAAAATACCGATCACCAGCCACTTGCCAATCTCGCCAATCAATTCAACAAAAGCATAACGCAGTACACGTTTGCTGCGGGATAGAACATCTGTCGGCCCCTGGCTTTCATGCGGTTTTGATTCTTCAAATTGTGCGGTGTCCGCGGTTTTGTCGAGCAGATTGGCGGAAAGGCCGGAGAACATCGCCGCGACAAAGCTGGCAGCGACGCGATAGATCGCGAACGGCAAACCCAGCAGCGAATAGGTGGCGGCAATGGAATCCACGCCGGAGGTCGGTGTTGCGATGAGAAAAGACAACACCGAGCCGCGACTGGCGCCCGCTTTGCGCAGGGCCATGGTCGGCGGAATGACGCCGCACGAACAGAGCGGCAGTGGAATGCCGAAAATGGCGGCTTTAAAAACGGAACCGAAACTGCTCTTGCCGAGGTGCCGGGCAATCTGCTCGGCCGAGACAAACTCGTGCAAAATGCCGGCGACAAAAAAACCTAACAGCAAATACGGGCCCATGTCCATCAACAGGTCAAACGAATTTTTCAGAACCCCCAAAACGATATCAAATAACATAGCCATTTTATAATCCCCTGAATTCAAGTTTCAAGTGCAACAAGTGAATTAGAAAATAATTGTAGAGGTGT
>CAYSNA010000028.1:0-21991 GCA_964432185.1 uncultured Cytophagia bacterium | reverse complement strand
CCAACGAGGGATCCTATCGCAAAGTAGAGTTCAACGCCTATCCGTACGAAGGCGCGCTGTACATTCAGGATAAAATGGAATTTGAAGGCTTGATCGCCAATCTCGGTTTGCGTTATGATTTTTATAATTTGAACGCCAATTATTTTGCCGATCAATATTCGCCGCTGCGCAATCCTTATTATGATCCGACCAAACCCTATCTCGAACGCGGGCAGTATTATGATCCGGATTTGGCGGCGACCAAGAAAACCGAGCTCTACACGAGGCTGCAGCCACGTATCGGAATTTCGTTTCCGGTGTCGGAAACCTCGGTGTTCCATTTGAATTACGGCACGTTTACCCAGCGCCCAAATTTTAATCAAATTTATTACAGCCAATTGACCATGTTTAACGAAATTGAAGTCATCGGCAATCCGCGGCTGAAACCGGAAAATACCCGCGCCTACGACATCGGTATTGTGCAGGGTTTGCCGGGCGGCTTTTTTCTCGATGTCAGCGCCTATTACAAGGACGTCACCGATCTCGTTGAAACCGCCTATTTCTTCGATGAGCAGCAATCGGTCTATCGAACCTACATCAACAAGGATTATGCGGACATCAAGGGATTTCACGTCAATCTGGAGAAAAAGCAGGGGAACGTGCGCGGGTACATTCGCTATAACTATGAATCGGCGACCGGCAAAAGCTCAAACGATCTTTCCGCGCCGGTGTCCTACTTTGAGCGTCCAGCAGAAGGTCAGGGATCGGTTGATCTTCCTGATCCTGAGGATATTTATCTTGATTATGATCGAACCCATAAAGCTGTCGTCAACCTGCGTTTCATCACGCCAAAGAATTTCGGCATTTCCGTCGGTTCGATCAAACCGCTTGCTGATTTTTCGCTTAGCACGACGTTTCGTTTTATGACCGGCCGACCCTACACCTGGGATGAGACCGGCAAAGGTTTGCAATACAATCAGCGCACGCCTGAGGAATACGATCTCCGTATGCGCCTGGAGAAAAAATTCCGATTGGGCTACAATTCCATCACCGCTTACATGGAAGCGTTTAACGTGCTGAATCACAAAGTCTATCATTACAGCCGCACGTTCCAGGATGAGCGCAATGTGGTCATCTGGGAAAAACAAAATGACACCATTGAGGATTATACCGAATATGACCCCTATATCACCAGCCAGCGGTTGTACATTTTTAACAATGAACCGCGGCATTACCGGCTGGGCTTGATTTTTAATTTTTAATTTGATGGGACACGGATGAAACCGATCGAACGGATTTTTACTGATAAAAACATCAATTTTATTATCCGTGTTAATCCGTTGCATCCGTTCAATCCGTGTCCCCATAAAAAATCAGCAATATGATGAGGTTTTTAAATGAACCGAAAAATTATCAAAATAATCACATTATCGATTTTTATGGCATCACTCAGTATCGCCCAGATTCGTGAGTACCGAATCCACGACCGCGGCATGCTGCACGAGACGGTGTTCAACACCGGAGAGATCGGCCGCGGCTGGATGACCGGGGAGGCGGGCAACGAGACGGTTGTTCCGCTTTTTGAATGGCCGTCGCGCTCCGCGATTGTGCTCGAGGGGATCGAGTACAGCGGGCAGCACAATATCCTCGGCGCCGGCATGTACATGGCTGCCAATTTTGCCGGCAAGCCCGGCAAGTCCAACCGAATTTACGCCATGTGCGGCGGCGTTGGCGCCAGCCAGCCCGAGGTCTCCTTTGGCCGCTGGAGTTTCCCGCTGTATATGGAAGAAATCGAAAATTTTCCCGTATTGGACAATGGTGATCTCAATCCCGATTACGACCCGAATGAAGCTGAGGAAATCATCAAAACATCATGGGCGTCGTCCATCGGCGTGACGGTCACGCGCACCTCGCGCGCCTGGAGTTATCCGGATTATGACGATCTGATCATTTACGAATACGAGCTCGTCTACACCGGCGACACGGACGGCAATCCGGAAACCATTGAGCAGACTGAAGAGCTGCGCGATTTTATGGCGCTGTTCATTTACGGTTTCGCGCCGTCCATGTATGGCTATCAGCGCTGGTATCAGGAATGGAAATACGAGGCCGGCATCTATCGCGGCGACCAGAACGGTTTTTGGGATGCCGAGTACTGGCTGGCGTTCAATATGGATCGCCGCACAAACTTGACCGATGAATCACTCGGCGGCAAACCGGAACCGAATCCCGAGCTGTTCAAACTGTTCGCGGAAACCGGCATCAATGGCGGCGGTTTATGCAGCCCGCAGGCCCCCGGTTACTGTCAACTTTATTATGATGTTAATCATCTGGCAAAAGTTATTCCGGCGGATCGCGATTCTCTCAAACAAAATGAATCGGAAGCTGCCGAAATCATGAGCACGAATCTCGGCGAGTATTTTGAGCTCGATGAGAACTGGCACGTCAAACAACCATGGTCGAACAAGATCAGTACCGGCAACACGCGTTCGAGCAAGATGATCGATGAGTCGATCAATCCGGACAAACGCTGGAGCGGACGTTATTCGCCAGCAAGCACTACATGGCCGCTGCCGCCGTCGCCGCGATGGATTGGCCGCGCCGCCTACCCCTACCGCCAAAGCGCCGATGCCGGACAAAAGCATACGGTATTCGGCCCTTACACTCTGAACATTGGCGATACGCTGCGTTTCGCGCTTGCCGAAGTCTGTGGCTATGGCGGCAGACCCGGCAAGAAAATCGAAGGCGGTCAAACCACCAAACAATGGGATGTCATTCCATCGTGGAATAAAAAGATTGTGCTCAATGATCAGGTTATGACCGAAAAATATCTCGATGATTACGGTTATCCAGATTATGTCAATTCGGACGTTATCACGGTTCAGGATGTCGCGCACAAAGCGTTTCATGCGTATCTCGGTCACGAACCCGAACTGCCGGTGTGGCCGGAGGATAATCCCGAGCGCGGCGTTTATGATATTCCGGTTCCCGTTCCGGCGCCCGCAATTGTCGTGGAAAACACCAAAGAGGGCACCGTGCGCCTCACCTGGAAACGCGCCGTGGAAGATTTTGATCATCCACGCTTGACAGGCACGCTGAAAGAGTTTGTCATTTACCGCAGCACCGCCGGTATGGGGCCGTGGGATTCCCTCGGCGTTCGAGTTGTCGGCCAGGTGAATGCCGAAAATATGTACGAGTATATCGATGAAGACAATAGCTATAAAATCGGCGAGAAAAAATATTACTCGGTCGTCTCGGTGGATGAACATGGACATAAAAGCGGCCGCACCAATATCTCCACGCACACGAAAAACGTCGGCGCTGTTGAAAAACTCGGCGCGATTACCGTGGTCCCGAATCCGTTCCGTGGCGAGTCCGGCTTTGTCGGCACCGGCGATACTAAAAATCAAATTGGCTTTTACGGTATGCCGCCGAAAGCGACCATCCGCATTTATTCATACGCCGGCCAGTTGATCGAAACCATCGACCACGACGATCCGGTCTATTCCACCTCCTGGTTCCAGGTCACGCGCAATGGTCAGGATATTGCCTCCGGCGTCTATTTTTATGTCGTCACCACGCCCGAGGGTGAACAGACATCCGGCAAGTTTATCATTATCAAATGATGTTGAGGAACAAAGAATGAAAAGATTAATGCTTGTTTTATCACTGCTCACTTTGGTTGGCGCCGGAAAGGCCTTTGAAAAGGTGGGAACGACCTCATTCCAGTTCCTCAAAGTGATGACTGATGCCCGATCCACCGGCATGGCCGAGGCGCAATCGGCGGTGACCAATTCGTCCGATGCTGTGTTCTGGAATCCCGCCGCGCTAACACAGGTGCAGAATTTTGACATCAGCCTGTCCTATCTCGATTGGCTGCTCGACACGTCGCACTCGTCCGTCGCCGCCGCCTATTCGCTGCAAAATATGGGGACAATCGGTTTTCACGCCATGGCGACAAACGTGGGCGACATTGATGTGACCACGGTTGATGCGCTTGGTTTTGTCGATGGCGTCTATAATCCCGGTTTGACCGGCGAAACGATTTCGCCGTCAGCGTTGTCCATTGGTTTATCGTTTGCGCGCCAGCTCACGGACAAGTTGTCGTTTGGTTTGACCGCCAAATATGTTGAAGAGGATCTCGGTGTTGAAAAAGCATCAAACATCATTTTTGACGGTGGACTGACCTTTGACACCGGTTTCAAATCCCTGCACGTGGCCGCGGCTGTCCGCCATTTTGGTTCGGAAGTGAAATATATCGATCAAAGCTTTCCGCTGCCGCAAACATTTACTATCGGCGCGGCTGTTTACCTTTTCGCCCGACAAGACGGCTTTTTATTCGACAGCGACGATCACGCACTGCTGGTGGCGTACGATATGTCGCAGCCGCGCGATTATAATCAGCAGCATCATCTCGGCTTCGAATACAGCTTGAAAAATTTCCTGTTCCTGCGGACCGGCTACAAATTTAATTTTGATGAAGAAGGTCTTGCTTTTGGCTTTGGTGTGAAAATGATCGGTGTGCGTATCGATTATTCATACAGCGATTTTGGTCAATATCTGGATTCGGTGCACCGATTTTCAGTCGGCTTTACGAAAAAGTAGAGAGTGAATATTATGACGAGTCAAAAAATCAACATGCTCATTTTTATTTTTCTGATTCTGGCCATCAGCCTCGGCGCGCAGCACCGCGGTGACAATCTGGCGTTTCAGGGCCTGGCGCAGAGCAACCAGAACAGCGTCCGCGCCACCGCCATGGGCGGCGCGTTCACCGGCGTCAGCGGTGATCTCGGCGCCATTTACTGGAATCCCGCAGGACTGTCGGATATCAACGGTTTGCAGGTATCCGTTTCTGCGGCCAGTGTGAACCGATTGTGGCAGGAAAATCAGGATTATCGGCCAAACCGGTTTGAGATGACGCTGCCTTTTTATCTCGAACGATTGTACACGCCCGATCCGAAAAACAACGGTCTGTGGGATTATGATATTTTTATTGCCGACCGCGATTCGGCGTATTTCGTCACGCCGCCGATCACCGGCAAGGATCGTTACGATGAAGCGGTAGCGGACTGGCAGAAAAAATACAGCGAGTTCGCTCTGGATAATCTCGCCGTTGCTTATCCATTTAAATGTGGTGAAAAAACCTTAACGATCGCCGGAGCCTACAGCCGCAAGATTGATGTGATGGATTTCGACCGCAATGATACTTTTCTCGATCCGCACATCGGTTACGATTATTACGGCGTGGCCGAGCGCGTGACCAACGACACCCTGCGCATGAACTGGTACGACTTTGAACGTTCGCGCTTTGGCTCCATCAATAATGTGGCACTCGCCGCGTCATATGACATCACAACAAATATTGCAGTGGGACTCGGCCTGAATTCTTTTAGCGGGGAATCGGATGATGCGCAAAGCCTGAATAAAGTCGGCTGGTTTGATATTACGAGCAACAACAAATTCCGATTTTCCTATGATACGCTGAATACCGATATCGTCGGTTCGTCCAAATTTAAGGGTTTGAATGCCAATGTCGGCTTTTTGGTCAAACTACAAAATATCAGCTTTGGGCTGAATCTGACCACGCCTTATACGATGCAGCGCGAATGGTCGACCACAACAACCATTGTCGATACAGCCGGAAGCATGACACGTTCTGCTTCGGGTGTGGACAAGATGAAAGTGCCGCTGGCGTATCTGGCCGGCATCAGCATCACGCCCGTTGACAAATTCCGCGTGTCACTTGACGTTGAATCGATTCCGTACGGCCACAACACTTTTGAGTTTGCTCTACCTGATACCACGCATCGGGATTGGGTGGATTTGACCAGCCTGCGATTCGGTTTCGAGTACAAGCCGTGGGAGAGGATTTGTTTGATGGCCGGCTACAAAGCCATCACCGAGGCGTTTGTGCCGGACGGCGCGGCGTTTCGCGATCGTGGGCCGACATCGGAAAGCTATACCATGGGCGCCTCTATTTATGCGCTCAGTGGTCGGTTCGATATAGCGTACGAAATATGGTCGATGAAATATTACGACTCTTATTACAGCAACACTAACTTTGTTCTGGAAAAAATGAACAGGCTGATGTTTGGGTATACTTTATTTTTGGATAAATAAATGGGACACAGATTTAACGGATTAAACAGATTCTCACGGATAAAAGTTTTCAAGTAATAAAGATCGTCCATCGTCCGACATGGACATACCGGACGATCAGAAAATTGAAATGAAATTTTCTAATCCGTGCTAATCCGTTTCATCCGTGTCCACAATGAAATCAAAACTCTCAATATAATTCTGGAGGTAACAATGAAAGTTGTGCACATTTTTGTCGTTCTTGGACTGCTTTGCTTCACCGGTCTCAGCGTAGCCGGTGCCATCAACGTTGACGATCCGGCGCTGTTCAAACAAGCGATCGATTATCTGAACACCGTGAACGACGTCGACACCATGTATCTCACCGTACCCGGAGGAGTCTATACAACAACGGATACCAGCGAGTATTATATCATAAAGCCGATGGCGATTCTGGCGGCGCCGGGCATCGCGCAAAAACCCATCATCACGCACAGTGATGACAGCACCAGCGTCATCCGTATGTTTCATGCTTACAACAGTCTCACCATCGAAGGCTGCGTCATTGACGGCGGGCACGAACAGTCGCACGGCCTCAAACACGGTATCACCGTCATTCCGGACGAAGACGGATTCTACAACGTCCAGCCCGGCCTGGATTTGACCTTCCGAAATTGTGATTTTATCAATTTTTATGAGGACAAAGATGAGACCAAGGAAGGCCACGCCATTTATTTTTACAAGGATGTGCCGACTCTCGGCACGGTTCGCATTGAAGACTGTACATTTAAAAATATTACCGATGAAGCTATCCGCATGACCGAGACGGAAAAATATGCCATAACGCGCGTTGTCGACTCGCTCATCGTTCGGAACTGTACATTCGAAAACATCGATTCGGAGTGCATTCGTTTTTATGCCGATACGGATGTGGCGACACCGGATGCCTATATCCTGCTGGAAAATTGCACGATGAACAACTGCTCGCCACGTTTTACCTATCTGAAAAATAACGCCGGCGCGCAGGTTCGCAACCTTCTCGTCACCAACGGCCGGTTGAGCGTACGCCGGCCGGACCGTAATGATTATGTTTTGCAAATTCAGGGCGAAGGCTCGCGCGTTAGCCATGTGGACACGTTGAACCTAGTGTTTAATCCCGATGCCAAAAGTGAATTTGTCGTGGACGCCGTCAAGGGCGGCACCGAAGATTTGACCACATTGTGGGGTTTTGATCCCATGTACGAGGATGTGGAGAACAGCAATTTTACGCTGAAACCGGCGTCGCATGCGTACTATTCCGGTCTCGGCGGTGTGGCGCTTGGTGATCTGCGCTGGGCGACCAATGAGCCGACCGTTATTCCGTTTAATGTCACTATTGAAGGCAACGGCGAGCTCTCCTATAATCCGCAAAAAGACGGCAACGTCTATGATCCGGGCACGACGGTAACAATTAGCGCGACGCCGGATTCAGGGTACTATTTCGTCGGCTGGAGCGGTTCTCTGAGCGGAAAGGACAATCCCGCCACCATTACGGTGAACGCGCCGGTCGCCATCACCGCGTCGTTTGATGTGGGATCGTCTGTGGCCGACCGCACGCTGCTGCCGCAAGAATACTCACTCGGCCAGAATTACCCGAATCCCTTTAATCCATCCACCAGCATTCCGTTTGCGCTGCCAAAATCCGGCGATGCCTCGTTAAAGATTTACAATCTGCAGGGCCAATTGGTCGCCACCGTTTTTGATCGATATTATGAAGCGGGATCACACAAGACTTTTTTCAGCGCTCAAGGCTTGGCTGCCGGTGTCTACATCTACAAATTAACCGCCGCTGATTTTGTCGCAAGTAAGAAATTTGTGTTCATCAAATAAATTATGGGACACGGATTGAACGGATCTAAAGGATTTCCACGGAAAGAAATCCGTCCACATCAATTGCATTCGTTTAATCTGTGTCCGCCATTCAATCTTAATTGTAAAGGAGAGTGCTATGCCACAAAAATTATTGACCATCCTTTTTCTGCTCGTCTTTGCTGTGGCGGGTTTATCACAGACCGTGATTCAGGTTGCGGCCGGTGACGGCGAACTGAAAACGATCGTTGAAGCTGCAGCCGATGGCGACATCATCGAACTGATTGACGGCGGCGGATTGTACACAACGTCCGGTTCGGACAAAATCGCGATCAAAGCGGCCGTAACCATTCGCGCTGCCGAAGGCCTGGCGGACAAGCCGATCATCCGCAACACCAACGCCGGCGCCTCAAGCGCCCGCCTGTTTGAAGTCCAGGCCGGCGGCAGTTTAACGCTTATCGGACTTGATCTCGATGGCCGCCTCGAAGACGGCGGCGCCGCGCATGCCAAAAACGCCATCCGAAACGAAAACGTTGCGCAGGCCGATTCAATCCACACCCCGTACATCAAAATTTACGACTGCTACTTCCATGACATCAAAGAGGTGTTTATCAAAGGACACGCGTACACCAGTCTGGATAGTCTTATCGTCGACAATTGCCTTTTCGTCAATGCCGGTCGCGAAGCCATTCTGACGCGTGAAAGCGAAGCGGAAGGCAGCACGGATGCGAAATACATCAGTGTGGAAAATTCAACGTTTTCCAATATCGCGCGCGAAGCCATCTACACGGATTTCAGCAATCCGGTCATTCGTATTAATCACTGTACCTTCGATAAAGTGGGCAGCGGCGACGATCGCATGCTCTACTTGCGCGATGTGCAGGACGCCGACATTAGAAACAGCATTTTCAGCAACCAGCTCGGCACGGCGGATGTGATACGCATTTACGGCACTTCCACCATTGCCTATTGCGACACCTTTAATGTCGGTTTGATTGATCTTGAAGAATCCGCTTTTGTCGGTGACCAGCTTTTGGGTGTTGATCCCATGTATACCGATCCGGACAACGGCGATTATACGCTGGCGGAAAATTCACCGCTTCTGGGCATGGCCGATGATGGTTTTGCCATGGGCGATTTACGCTGGGATCCCACCGCAGCGGGTCCGATGGTTCACAAGGTTGAAGCCGGAGAAGGCAATATTCAGGCGGCGATCAACAAGGCATCTGACGGCGATACCATTGAACTCGTTACCGGCGGCGGCGTCTATACGGAAGTTAATCCGCTTGTCATTGATAAGAGCCTGATCATTATGGCCGATGCCGCGCTGGCGAACAAACCGATCATCCGCGGCACGGATTCCGGCGATGCCATTTTTAAGGTGACCGGCAGCGATGCAAAACTGGTACTCGAAAATCTGGAGATCGACGGCACCGACGGTCTCGGAACGACTACGGCAAAGTACGGCGTTCGCCTGGAAAATGGCGATGTTAACGGCACAGTTGTGTTAAAGGTGCTCAATTGTGTCATGCACGATTTCCCGGAAAAACACATCAAAGCCTATCCCGATTGCGGTATTGATTCTCTCATTGTTGATAATTCAATTTTTTATGGCGGCGCTAAAGAAGGTATCACGCTCTATTCCGGCAGCAGCGGTGATGCGCCGGCGATCATCGCTTATGCCTCCTTTACCAATTCAACTTTTTATGGTTTTGTCCGCGAGGCGATCAAAGGACAGACCTACGATGCGACAAAAGTTATTCTTGATCGAAATACCTTTTACGACATTGGCTCGGAAGGCAAGTCGATGATTTACTTCCGCAACATGACTGACGTTGAAGTGAAGAATTCGATCTTTGTCAAGAACCAGCATTCGGACACGGACAAGTTTGCCGACTTTGCCTCGGACGCCAGTCTGTTCCATCACAACTCTGTTTTTGATGTGGTAAATTTTGCGGTTGGCAATGCCACCGTTTCTGATACGGTTCACGTCGATCCGCAATTTGCTGATGCGGAAAACGGCGATTTCACGCTGCCCGAAACATCCCCGCTGTTGATTTTTGCGGATGACGGTGGCGCCATCGGCGATCCGCGCTGGGTGGTTGAGTCCGGCAAAGTGTTCCTCACTGTGGTTTCTGAAGGTGAAGGATCTGTGGCGCTCGATCCTCCCGGCGGCGTTTACGATCCCGGCACAAGCGTAACCATGACGGCCATGCCGAGCACCGGCTGGGCATTTGTCGGTTGGAGCGAAAACGTATCCGTGTTCCCGCCGAATAATCCGGTCGCCAAAGTGACTGTCAATGAAAATATGACGGTGACGGCCTTTTTCGAAACGAATGTCAACAAATACGTCCTCGATCTTCATACCTACGGCCTTGGAGAGGTCACAGCCGATCCGCTGCCAAACGATAAAGGCGAGTATGATGAAGGCACGGACGTCACGTTAACCGCAGTTCCCGGCGATAACTGGGCCTTTGAAAAATGGACCGGCAATGTCGTGGATGCTGATACGTTGATCAATCCCGTTGTTGTCAAAATTGATTCCAATATGAGCATCACCGCCAACTTTATGTCGCTTATTCCGCGATATGCCATCGATTTGACGATTGAAGGTGAGGGCACGGTCACATTTGATCCGCAACCGTATCTTGGAAAATACGATTCGGCCGCGACTGTTTGGCTGAAAGCCGAGCCAGTCCAGGGTTGGGCGTTCAAAGGCTGGAGCGGTGATCTGAAAGGCGCCTTTAATCCGGACTTTCTGGAGATGGATTCTGATAAAGTGGTCACGGCAACGTTTGAAGAAATTCAATTTGAAACGCGCTCCATGGAAATCGATACCACCTGGGATCTGCGCGATGCGGTTGAGTTTGCCAATAATAACAGCTACATCGACAGCCTGATTCTCATCACCAGCGGCGGGCTCTATACCTCCACGCAAACCGGCGATGTGGCGGTGATGAAGCCGCTGACTATCGTCGCCAAAGCAGGGCTGGAAAAGAAACCGATCGTCACCAACAGCGATGAAGAAAAAGCCAATGATGACATTTTCCGCGTTTTTGATGATTTTACCCTCGTCGGCGTGGTACTGGACGGCGGCCATGAGAAAACGCACGGTCCGAAATACGGTATTCGTTTGCGTCACTATACGGCGGACACGGTAAAGACCGGCGCCAACATCACGGTCAAAAATTGTGATTTCCTCAATATTTTTGAAGATAAAGATTTGGGCAAAGATGGTCACGCTTTCAAGATAGATGTGGACGTCGCCGCCGGTGTGGTTAAATTTGAGGATTGTACATTCAACGGTATGGGTTACGAAGCGCTGCGAATCTCTGATACGGAAAAATGGGCTACCGATCGCGCTCTCGATTCGCTTATTGTGCGCAATTGTACGTTCACCAATATCGATGCGGAAGCCGTGCGTTACTACTCCGATCTTGATCCCGCTACCCCGGACGCTCCGGTTGTTCTTGAGCACATCACCATCAACAATTCCGCCACGCGCGTATTTTATCTGAAAAACAGCGGCGGCGCTATTGCACGAGATATCATCATTGCCAACTCGCGCTTGTCCGGTCACGGCCGTGATACGGATCTGATGGACGTTCAAGGCAATACGGGTATTCCAAGTTTTGTCAGCGACATTGATACTTTTAAAGTCGCCAATGTACCGATTTTTGCCGTTGATGGCGAGGTCGATTCTCTCACGGTTTGGGGCATTGATCCCAAATTTGAAGATGCCGCGAAAATGAACTATGCGCTGCTGCCGGAATCGCATCTCTACGGCCTTGGCCACGACGGCGAGGCGCTGGGCGATTTGAACTGGGCGATTTACGAGCCGACGCATGTAACGTTCACTATTCTCATTGAAGGTGAGGGAGAGGTCATAATTGATCCTCCACCGGTTGGCCTAACTTATGATCTGAATCAGATTATTACGCTTACGGCCATTCCTGATTCAGGCTGGAAATTTGTCGGTTGGACGGGTCATGCAGATGGTAATGCTAATCCCTCGACCATGAAACTCGAATCGTCGATGACCGTAGGTGCCACATTTGAAAAAATCGATACCGGCATCGCCACGGAAATCCCGGATGAATACAGCTTGAGTCAGAATTATCCGAATCCGTTTAATCCAAAGACAACCATTCAATTTGCCTTAAAAGCGCAAGGCCGTACGACCATCAAAGTTTACGATATGCTCGGTCGTGAGGTCGCCACCCTGGTTGATAAAGATATGGCCGCCGGACGCTACGACATCCAGTTCCATGATGTCACCTTGTCCTCCGGCGTCTATTTCTACACGATCACCTCGGGTGATTTCAAAGCCACACGCAAAATGATTCTGATGAAGTGATCTGGATGTGCGACGGACTTTCAAAGGTGCGTCGCACGTTTCTTCGTTCCATTATCTGATGAAATTTATAACAGATCAAAAACATATTCGAACATTTATGTATCCCGGGGTGTTCACTATTTATTGAACACCCCATCTTTTTAGGAGAGAACCACACGTGCGCCGATTTGCGACCATCCTTTCCATTTTGCTTATTATCTCGCTTTCACATGCCGATACCATGTGGGTATCCAACGCCGGAGAGATAGCCAACGCCATGAAAACCGCCCAGCCGGGTGATACGCTCATGATGCGCCAGGGCGTCTGGACCGATCAAAATATCATTTTTCAAGGACAGGGAGCGAAAGATGCTCCCATCGTTTTAAAAGCAGAAAAACCCGGATTTGTCATTCTTAACGGGACATCCTCTCTGCGCATCGGCGGCAAATATCTGGAGGTCAGCGGCCTGCACTTTGTCGGTGGTTTCAGCCGATCCGGCGCGCCCATTGAATTCCGCAACGGCTCAAGTAATCCGGCGCATTTTTGCCGATTGACCAACACGGCGATCATCGATTATAATCCGCCCAGCAGTAGCACCGATTACAAGTGGGTCTCCATCTACGGTACGTACAATCGCGTCGACCACTGCTTCTTTGAAGGCAAGACACACTCGGGTACCACGTTGGTCGTGTGGCTGGACGGCAAACCAAACTATCATCTTATTGATTACAATTATTTTGGTTTTCGTCCGGAACTCGGCGTTAACGGCGGCGAAACCATTCGCGTCGGCACCAGTGATTATTCCCTGACCGATTCCTATACCACAGTCGAGTGCAATTATTTTGAGCAGTGCAACGGCGAGACGGAAATTATCTCCAATAAGAGCTGCGAAAATATTTATCGCTACAATACTTTTTTTGATTGCGAAGGCACCCTGACCCTGCGCCACGGCAATCGCTGCACGGTACAGGGAAATTTCTTTTTCGGCAACAAAAATTACAGTGCCGGCGGTGTGCGCATCATAGGCGAAGACCACAACGTGTTCAACAATTATTTTTATCAATTGAACGGCGACGGCTATCGGTCCGCGCTCTGCATGGTGCTTGGCGTGCCCAATTCGCCGCTGAACCGCTATTATCAGGTCAAGCGCGCGCTGGTGGCGTTTAATACATCTGTCGATTGCCGAAATACGTTTACCATTGGTTACGGGTCGAACGATGACCAAACGCTCCCACCAGTGGACTGTAAAATCGCCAACAATATTGCCGTGTCGGAAAACGATCTTATCGACTATGACGTTGATCCCATCAACATGTTTTATGAAGGCAATATTTTTTGGGGCGATCTGGGAATTGCTCCCATGGATGGCATTGTCATCACCGATCCGCTTCTTGAACGTGAAGGCGAACTGTGGCGGCTCTCTGCCGAGAGCCCGGCGCTTGATGCGGCTGTGGGCGACTATAATTTTCTTGTCGATGACATGGACGGCCAGAATCGAATCGATGCCTTTGATGTCGGCGCTGATGAACGTAACCGCTTGCCGATTAACCGCGGCCCGGTCGGCCCGGAATCGACTGGTCCGGAATGGCTGCAGAATCTTGAACTTCCTGCGATCCTCACAGTGCAAAAACAGGGGAGTGGAGAGATCATCGCTGATCCACTCGGCGGGATTTATGATCTTGGTACTATGGTATCTTTAACCGCAATTCCCGATTCCGGATGGATATTCGTAAACTGGACGGGTGATGTCGAGTCGAACGAAAATCCCGTGACCTTTGCCATGAATGACAATAAAACAGTCAAGGCTGTTTTCGAAGCGGATGGTCCGGCTCAATTTACCGTCAGTGTTTACGTGTTTTCCGGCGGTGGACGTGTCACAATGGCGCCGGCAGGACCAACATTCGTTGAAGGAACATCAATTACGTTGACGGCCATCCCGAATGAAGGTTGGGAGTTTAAAAGTTGGGGCGGTTCTCTATCGGGCAACGACAATCCAGCGACGCTTGTTGTTGATGCCGATAAATCCGTTACTGCGACGTTTGCCAAAATTGAAACGGCGGTCGCGCTCGCTTCAATTCCGACAGAATTTGCTCTGGGACAAAATTATCCCAATCCATTTAATCCCGCCACGAATATCACATTTGCTATGCCGCATCCCGAATACGTACGTCTGAGTATTTATAACAGTTTGGGGCAGCTTGTGGCGACGCTGGTGGATGCACAGTTCTCATCCGGCGTTTACAGCATCCATTGGGATGGTCGTGCGGATGACGGACATTTGGTCGATTCCGGTTTGTACCTCTATCAATTGCAGGCGGGCGCATTTATCGATACGAAAAAAATGATGTTTATACGATAAAAACATGGGTACGGATGTGGCAGGTTTCCACGGATTGACGTCAAGTGCCGCGAGCGTGTCAAAGTCTATTGTAGCTCCCCGATTGCGCGCATTGAAAATAATGCCTTGACTGCAAGCACGAGTTCGAGCTGTAAAGGTATTTATGTTTTGAACGGTCGTCGCACGATGGTCAATGGAAATCATTTTGATTAAAACCCCGGCTCCCGTTTCAGCGGCATCTATCTGCAGTATGGTGGCGGCACGGCAGGTAAAGGGCCGCTGACATATGTGCGGATTTCGGAAAATTTGATTGACGACAATCCATATGGTTCGAATAAAAAGCGGCACATTTACAGCCACCCAAAAAATAATTCTGACTCGATAATCTTTGTCCACTTGTTCTGGCGCAATGGCTGACTGAACAATGTCGAGCTAAAAATAGTACCAAATCGATTTGTAATCCTCAATATCCTCGCCACGTTTTTGCATTTCCTGCAAATACTCCCAGATGGAAACGTCCATGTCGATGTATGTGTCCGCCAGCGCCAGTTTTTTCTCCCAGGGGTGGAATTCATAAACCCGCTGGCCATCCGGAAAAATCATGATGAGGCTGTGGTGTTGCTGCGCGCGGATATAATTTTTCCCCAGTTTGGGAACGTTATAGACCGGCTCATCGGTGCGGACCGTGCCGGGCATGAGGCGCGCTTCTTCCTTGATCTCCTGCATCAGGCGCGCCAGCGGAACGCGATAATTTTTCGTCTCTTTTTTGCCTTTGGTGTTAAAAGTATAATAGGGATCGACGCCGATCAAACGGAGTTTTTTGCGCAACGCCACCAGCTCATATCGGCGGCTGTTTTCCACCGTAAAAACCGCCTGGTTATAGGCCGAAATGCCGTGCCGTTTGAATTTTTGCACCGCCTGCATGGCCTCGGGCGTCACCTCGTACGGATGCTCAAAATGAGTGACAAGAACAAGTTCCCGGCGACCGGGTTGGTGATATTTGGCAATGATGCCAATGAGCTTGTCGGTGATGCGCTGGGGCAAAACGACGGGCGTTCGTGACCCAATCCGGATTCGTTCGACGTGGACAATTTGGGCGACGTTGGACAGGACAAAATCAATCCGCTCATCATTCATCACCAGCGGATCGCCGCCGGTGATCAACACCTCCTCGATCGATGGATGATCGGCAATCCATTGGATGGCCTCTAAAATAGTCGCGCGGGAGGCAAAAGCCTTGGTGTCCAGTACATCATTGATTTCCCAATTTCGTTGACAATAAACGCAGATCTGGCTGCAGGTATTGTACGGTTTTAAAATGATGATCCGGGGATAACGACGGGTAATGAGGTCAATGGGAGAGGTGTCGTGTTCGAGCATAAAATCGAAATGGCATGAAATGTCCTCTCGATTGTTCAGCATCTCTTCCACATAATTCATCGGCGGAATGACCTGCGCGCGCACGGCATGGTCGTGAGTGCGCGACGGCTCCCGATCCATGAGCGAGACATAGTAGGGCGTGATGCCGAACGGCAGCTTGTTGTCGCGCGCTTTATCGATGGCCTCTTTTTCTTCCGGACTGAGATCAATGAGTTGTTCGAGCACTTTGGATGTCCGCACGACATTTCGAATCTGCCAGAGATAATTCTGCCAATCCTCTTCGCTGCCGCCGAGTACCGAAAGGATAAACGCCTTGTTGTACCGGCGGCGCTCAATGACATCCTCATCCAAACCGGATTTATACTTTTTGAATCGATGATCTCCAATGGCGGCCAGATGATCGAGCTGGTCCGAACGAACGCGCGCGGCTTCGCGCCCGGTGAGCCCGATAAACTCGGGATTCTCCTCTTGTTCGTAAATTGTGCTCTTGCCCTGCATGCCGAGAAAAAGGTGAATCAACTCTTCAAAAAAGCCATCGTTCAGCTCTTCCGGCAGTTGATCCAGTTGACCTTGCGCCATGTTCCACAGCGTCTTTACCAGGCTGAATTTAGCCAGGCGTTCGCTTCGCGGTGAAATTATTTTTTTAAATGTTTCAAGACAGTTGCTTTGCAGATGCCATTCAAGCGGCTGCAACCGTGCGCTGTTGCGCTGCATGGTGAAATGGAATTCGTGCAAATAGGTTCGGATGTACTCTCGGGCGGCATGAGGAGTCGGCGCTTCTTTTAATAAACTTGTGATGGTGGGATTAATGGAAAACAGCTTTTCGATGTAATCTTGATTGAACACAATAACCTCCTTTTGGTGATCACCGGCGATGAACTGACGGGTGACCTAAAGGTTACAAATATTAACATAAAAATGCAAATTATCTATCCCAAAAATCGTTTGGTTAAAAAAGTTGTGGAATGGTTTTTGTATTCAAAGAGTCCAGCGTAATTCGGCGTATTTTATGCTTAAACAAAGCCTTCCTGAATTTTCTAGAGCTGTTCGAAAGATATTAGTTAATTCAAGAATAATTAATGACAAATAACAGGTACAGAACCGAGGACTTTTTCCAGGTATGAACATTCTGCTCGCTCACCCGAAAACCTCATTTGTTCAGGCAACAACGCAAATGTTACTTGCGCAAAATGCTGATTACAAAATTGTCGCCGCCCTCTCCTTGAGCGAAATGGTAGAAAAAATATCGCACATGCCGTACCACCTCTGTTTAGTGGATGGCGATTGGGCGTACAACAATGCCTCGGCTTTGTACAAAATTCTTGATGCCCTCAAGGACGAATCCATTACCGTGGTCCTCGTCCGCGATGACGCCGAAATTCTTCAAGAAATCCAGAACATCGGTGTGCACAGGGTGATTGTCAAGTCCAGCGGTTATCTCGTCTCTCTTGCCAATGCCGTGAAAGAGCTCGCTCCGAATGCCGCCGCGTCTGTCAGCGCAGCACCAAAAAATGGCAGCGTCGAACGCGTCAACGAAACGATGCCGGAGCCGAAAAAGGCGGATGCTGAAACGCCGAACAAGGTGGCAACAACCGACGAAGGTTTTCTTGTATGCGACCGCCGCGGTCGCTGTCTCTCCGCCAATCCTGTAATGGAGTTGCTGACGCGCTATACACTTCAAGAGTTGCGCCAGCTCACCATTCTTGATTTTATCGCCGATGTGCAGGATGAAAACAATTTTATGCGTCGGCTGTATCAGGCATCCGTCTCGAATGGCAATGGCGCCATCGAAGTGCAGATACAGGACAAGTTTGGCGAGCGCCACGCCTGTGCCTTGCACGTGAGAATTTTGCGGGATGAACCCGGCAATCGGGATATCATCGGTTTCCAGGTAACGGTCAAGCCGGTGCCGCGCTCGACGCAAAAATTGCAGCGTGCGCATATCGATCAGAGCAAGTTGATCGGTGAATTTGTCAATCTGGTGCATCTCGGCTATTCGGAGCCGATCAATATTTTCCTGCGCCGTATTATTGAAGTTATTTGTCAGATTTTCAAATTTAAACGCTCGACCCTGGCGCTGCTGGATAATCGTCGCAACGTGTTTGTCAAACATGCCATGGTGGGGTATACGGAAAACGAGGGGCAGTCCATTGAGCGCCGCACCATGGAAGTGCCGTATGAAGTCATTGAGCGCGTTTTTGAAGACCGTTACCGCATCAAGGTCATTTATTACAATCAGGATAATCGCGATATGGAGACCGAGGACAATCCGGGCGTGCCCGAGCGGCGGACGCAGCGCCGGCGCCCGTTGGATGAATGGCACAAGCGCGATCTGGTTCTGCTCAATTTAAAAGATAACAACGGCCGGGCTTTTGGCTACATTTCGCTCGACGAACCGCAGGACGGCACCATCCCAACCCGCTCGACGTTTCAAAATCTCGAGCTGGTTTCGCGACTCGTGAGCATGGCCATTGAAAATTATTACCGGTTCAGTATGCTCGACCGGAAAAATCGCCGCCTCAAACAAATTTTATCCAACAGCAATATTTTTAAATTGCACCTCAGTCTGAGCGAATTGCTCAATGAAATTGTCTGGTCGGCAAAATACAGCCTCGAATTTAATTTGGTGACGCTCGTTCTCATCAGCAAAAAAACGCAACTGCTCGAAACCAAAGCGGTGGCCTGTAACGACAAGATCAAACAAACACAGCTTTTGGAGCAAACTTTTGATGTGCACGAATTCAGCAATTTGCTGCGCGATGAATATCAGGTCGGCCAATCATTTTTGATCAGCCGCGAAGAATTTGTGCTTGAGCATTTTAAGCAAATTTATTACGGCGCCGAAACCGGTTTGAATCTTGAGGACGGCTGGCCGTCGCATGCGTTGTTGCTCGTGCCCATCCGCGGCCGCGATGAAAAAATTATCGGCTTTTTTATGGCGGACGATCCGCAGGATACGCGTTTTCCAACGCCTGAAACCGTGCACACCCTGGAAATTTTGGCCAACCAAATCGCGGTGGCGATTGACAATCGCATCATGTACGTGCAGGCCAAAGAACCCGGTAAAAATGGCGACAATGGCAAAGCAGATTACGCCAAAGTTTTTGCTGATGAACAGGACGCCAATTTTACCAGCGACGATTTTTCCGTCGGTGGGTTCAAAAAGATTGTCGAGCGTTTTCTGCGTTGACATTCGACTGTACATTTTCTATCTTGTAATGAGTGACATAAACCGTGTTCACTGTGGATCGCGGTTTTTTGTGATTACGAGTAGGATATGAAACGTCGAACGTTTGTAAAATCATCTGCGGTTGCCGGAAGCGCTCTGGCGTTGGGGATGGCCCCGACGATTCAACTCGCCAAAACGTCTGTTACGCATGGCGCCGCAAAATCGCGCGTCGTTATCGCCCACGACGACCATATTCGCGCCTCAAATTCTTCAATTCATTCGGGCAATCTTTCAACGCTTCTCGATAGCACCGTTGAAGCGCTTTTTCAAACTCGCGTTGATCACGTCTGGCCTTTGCTTTTTTCAAAAAATGATATTATCGGCCTCAAGGTTAATTGTCTGGCCGGCAAAAATCTTTCGACTCATAGTGAGCTTGTTGATGCGATTATCGAGCGTTTGCTGAGCGTCGGTATCGCAAAGCAAAACATTTTCATTTTTGATCGCCGCAATCGTGATTTGCAGCGCGCCGGTTATTCAATTTGTAGCGAGCGCGGCGCCGTACAATGCTTCGGCAATGATGTGGCCGGCTTTTCGGAACAGGTTTATGAATTTGGCGCCGCCGCCAGCCAGATTTCCAATATTGTGCTCAAGTGTACGGGGATCATCAATATGCCGATTTTAAAGGATCACGGCATCGTCGGTCTCAGCGGCGGTCTGAAGAATTTTTTTGGTCTCATCAATAATCCGAACAAATACCATATGGATGTCGGCGATCCGTTTGTCGCTGATGTGAATATGCTGCCGCCAATTCGCCAAAAACATCGCCTGACCTTTTGTGATGCGTTGACCGCGCAGTACCACGGCGGGCCGCCATTTATGGCCGAGTGGGCTTGGCCCATGAACAGCCTGATCGCCGCGACCGATATGGTGGCCATGGACCAGGTGGCATGGGATATTATCGAAAAGAAACGAGCGGAAAACGGCTTTGAATCGCTCGAAAAAGCCGGCCGTAAACCCGCATATATCGCCACCGCGGCTGATGCCCGCCACAACCTCGGCACGAACGATCCGGAAAAAATTGAGATTGTACGCGTATGAGTGAACAAAATCGACGACAATTTCTCAAATGCTGCGCCGTTGGATGCGCCGCGGCCGGCTTGTCGACAATCGCTTTGGCTTTGCCGATCGCCAATGAGGAGCAGTTGTTTGAGGCGCGCTATTACGAAAAATTACCCAACCGCAAAATTCAGTGTAAACTCTGCCCGCGCGAATGCCTGATTGATGATTTGGAACGCGGTTATTGCGGGGTGCGGGAAAATTTGGGCGGCACCTATTACAGTCTCGTCTATGGCAAACCGTGCACGGCGCATATCGATCCCATCGAAAAGAAACCGCTTTTTCATTTTCTGCCGGCGACCAGCGCGTTTTCAATTGCCACGGTCGGGTGTAACGTGATGTGCAAATTTTGCCAGAATTGGGAAATCTCGCAGTCCACGCCGGATCAGGTTCCTTCGTTTGATCTTCCGCCGATTGAAGTCGCCCGACTTGCCAAACAGCGCAATTGCGCCTCGATCGCTTATACCTATACGGAGCCGGTTATTTTCACCGAGTACATGTATGATTCAGCCGTGCAGGGCAATGAGCTCGGCGTGCGCAGTGTGATGATTTCGAACGGCTATATTAATCCGCAACCAATGAAAGATTTATGCCAGGTGTTAAGCGGCGTGAAAATCGATTTAAAAGCATATACCGAACGATTTTACAAAGAGCTGGTCGCCGGTGAGCTGCGCCCGGTTCTGGATACGCTGGTGCTTCTGCGCAAGGAAAATATGTGGACGGAGATTGTCTATCTTGTCATCCCCGGTCAAAATGACGACAGCAAAGAATTGACCGAGTTGTGCGCGTGGATCCGCCGGGAATTGGGCGAGGATACGCCGCTGCATTTTACCCGTTTTCATCCGCAATACCGGCTGAAAAATTTGCCGTCCACGCCGTTGAGCACGTTGAGAACGGCGCGACAAATTGGCCTCGATAGCGGTTTGCATTACGTGTACACAGGAAACGTACCCGGCGATGATGGCGAGAGCACCTATTGTCCGGGCTGCGGTAAACAGGTGGTCCGTCGTATCGGTTTTGCGGTGGTGAGCAATTCGCTGGATTCTGGCGCCTGCGATGCCTGTGGCCATAAAATTGCCGGAGTGTGGACATAATATGAGTAAAAAAACATCTAAACTTTTCCTCGTCATTCTTTTATGTCTTGTCAGTTCCCTGGTGGCGCAACAGGACAGCCGGCCGCCGGTGGTCGCCGGTCAGTTTTATCCGGCCGATCCGGTCCAACTGGCGGCTGATGTAAAAGGTCGCTTAAAAAAGGCGCAAAGTCAATCAATAGAAGGGCAGGTGATCGGCCTCGTTGCGCCGCATGCCGGTTATGTTTATTCCGCGGATATTGCGGCGGCGGCCTACAAACAGGTTGAGGGCCGCCAGGTTGATGTCGTTTTCATCATCGCGCCGAGTCATCGGGATCGATTTCGCGGCGCGACAATTTATCCTGGCGCCGCTTATGAGACGCCGCTCGGATCGGCGATTATTGATCGGGATCTCGCTGCTCGGCTCGTTGCCGACAACACGCATATCCATTTTTCCGAGTCCGGCCATCGCGCCGAACATGCGCTTGAGGTGCAAGTGCCGTTTGTCCAAACGCTTTTTCCGAACACGCCCATCATTCCAATGGTCGTTGGTTATGTGGATTGGCCGGTCTGTTCATCCATTGGCGAATCGTTGGCCAATGCGGTAAAATCGAAAAATGTCCTGATTGTCGCCAGCACCGATTTGTATCACGGCGAGTCCTATCAGGACTGCAAAA
>CAYSNA010000027.1:21772-22270 GCA_964432185.1 uncultured Cytophagia bacterium | reverse complement strand
AGACTCTGCAGCCCTGGGTGCGCATGTTCGTGGTCCCCGGCTTGTGGTTCGTTCCGGCCTTGCTGAATCTGTTGCTCAGCGTTGTCTCCCGGCGCTCGGGCCTGCAACGGCTGATGCTCGGGATCTCCTGCGCCTGCGCCGGCGTATCCGTGCTGTATTGGATTCCGCCTTTTTCCCCGCTCAGCGTGTACACCTATATCTGGGGGAAAACGCTCTCGCTCCATTCGATGCCGTATCTGGTGCATATGGTCAACAGCGGCGTGCTGTTGCCGGTGAGCATCCTGATCGTGCTTATCCAACAGCGCAACGCGGTCGCGGACCCGTTGTTGCAGCGGCAGCGGGTGATCGTGACCGCCGCCAGTGTGCTGGCGGGCATCGGCGTGTTGGGGACCATGGTAGCCAGTTTGGGAATAGCCTTGTATCCGGCGTCGCTGCTGCTGATCGCGTTCGGTCTGATGCTCGGGGCAGCGGCGCTGCTGAGTTTTCGCTCTCTGGAAA
>CAYSNA010000027.1:0-21759 GCA_964432185.1 uncultured Cytophagia bacterium | reverse complement strand
CTCACCATCGCGTTCATCTCTCCGTTGCTGGCGTTCCAGGTGTTGGTCAGCTGGCTGTTGATGGCTTGGCTGGGTTTTGGGTGGGCCACCGTGATTCCGGCGTTGGTGGTTTTTCTCGTAGTCCTGTTTTCGCCCTACCGGATGTGGATGGAAAAGCAGGTTGCGCAGTTCGTGTACCGCGGCAAGTATAATTATCAGGGCATACTCACGGAGCTGTCGCAGTCGCTGGTCGCGGTGGTCGATCTCGACCAGCTGACCGATATGATGGTCAATATCGTTGTGCAGACGCTGGGTGTTGAGCACGCGGTTTTGTTGCTGGAAGATGAGCATGAACATGTCTACCGGGTGCGGGCCGCCAGCGGTATGGACGCGGCGCAGCGGGAAGCGCTGCAGGTGAATCCGCAGGAACCGCTCGTCGTGCGGCTGGCCCGGGGCAGCGAAATTCTGGTAATTGCCGAACTGCGGCAGCAAGAGCCGGCCTTGGCAGTTCAAAAACTGCTGGCGCCGTTGGCGGGTTTTCCCGCTGAGGTTATCGTGCCGTTCCTGTATAAAGACCGGTTGACGGGAGCGCTTATGCTGAGTGCCAAACAGCCGGCGGGAATTTTTAATCAGGGCGACATCGAAGTCTTGCGCAGTTTCGCCGCTGAGGCCAGCGTTGCGATCGAACATGCCCGGTTGTATTCGGAAGCGATCGTGGACCGGACCACCGGCGTATTCAATCATCATTATTTTATCGTGCGCGTGCGCGAAGAAGTGGCCCGTTCCCGGCGTTACGGCCGGCCGATATCGCTGCTGCTGGTCGATGTCGATGATTTCAAAGGTTTCGAGCAGAGCTACAGCATGCACCTGGGTAATGTGTTGCTGCGCGATCTGGGCAGGCGCTTTAAAGGCTTGCTGCGCGCCACTGATATCCTGGCGCGTTACACGGCCAGCACCTTTGCGGTGATCGTGCCGGAGACCAAAGCGCCGGAAGGAGCGGCTCCGGCGGAGATCATTCGCAAACATATTCAGGACAGCCTGGCCGTGGCCGAGCGTTTGCGCCAGGCCGTGGAAAAGATCGACGTTGCCAAGGATGATCACGCGGCCGGGATATCGGTGACCGTGGGCGTCACGTATTTTGATGGCGTGAGCGAGAAATTTTCCGCCGAAGAATTTATCCAGCTCGCCGAACAGGCATTGCACCAGGCGCGTCACGAAGGCGGCAACCGCGTCCGGTTGCGGGAGAAGCAATAGATGGCCACGATCAAGGCGCTGGTGTTGCGCTATGAAATCGGCAATTTAAAAAATTGCATCCGGCTCTTTTTTGACCGGCACATTCGCGGCCGCGACATCTCGCAGCAAACGCCTTATGTCATCCATGCCAAGACGGTTCATTCGTTCAATTGCGATCGACTTATTCACGCCGATTCGCGCGAAGAATTGGCCGAGGCGCTGAGAAATACGCCCTATTATTCCATCGTCAAATCAACGGCAAGCGAAATGGATAGAACGTCCACGGTTTTTCCCATTGAGACGGGGCTGGATCGATTTTATTACGACAACCTGTTTGAGCAAATTTCCGCTTCCCTCTCCTCAACAGACAAAAAAGTGGCTCTCAAAATTTTCTACCTTGATGTTGATGTCGAAAACATTGGACGCATGGTGCGCTTTAAACATTTTTATTCGCTCAGAGCGGACGAAGCGCTGCGATACATTATCCCATACGGTATTGTGCCGTCAAACATTGGCGCGTTTGAGCGAATGTACGACAGCGAAGATGTCTCCGATATCCTGTCCAGTTTGATGGAGAAAAGCGACAGCTCGCTAAAATCGTTGTTTAATGAGGATACGCGGGACCGGAGTTCACGCTTGGTTTTGATTGAAAAAATTGTCGAGCAGATACTCCGGTACGAAGCCCGTAAGATACTTTTCGGACCGCCGTTTACCATCGGCATTATTATCGCCTATTTTATCCTCAAGCAGTATGAAATGAAAAAGATAATGACAATTTTGAACGCCAAAAACTATCACTATCAGCCGGAAAGGATAAACGGACTGTTATGATGTTTCCTGAAAAAATGATCCAGGTTTTCGGTATCATGGCGCGCCGCTATAACGATGCCGTGACGCAAGAGTTGTTGCGCCAGGGACTCGTGCATTTCATCAAAATCGATTATCTGGATCCGGGCATCAAGGAAAAACTGGCGACCGCTGATGAGAGCTCGGACAACGCCGAAGGCCCCGAATCGAGATCGCTGACGGATGTGCGCAAACGCTCGGAGAGTTTTTTGCGGATGGGCGGTTATGCCGATCTGATACCCGCCACCCTTCCCGACGACATTGAGCCGGTCCTGGATCGCGACCGGGCTGAAGATGAGCTGGACACCTTTGCCGCCCGGATTGAGGCTGTTCGAAACCGCCAGAGCAATATTCAGGCGAATATTCTGAAATTTGAGGACATCAAACGACAACTCGACATGCACGGCGATGTGAAAAACATCATCAGCCAGAGCTCGCCGTATGCCTTTTTGCAAATCCATTCCGGCCACATTGATGCCTCTTTCTTTGAAGACTTTAAAAACGAATTTGCGACACTGCCCTCTTTGGTGACCGATATTTCCGAAAAAAACAGCAAAGACAAACTCGTGCTTGTCATCAATATGAAGCGGGATGAAAGCACGGTCAAAACAATATTGGACCGCTATCAATGGAGCGACTCATCGCTGTCGTCCTATGTTGATGATATTGGCGGCGCCGCCCGCACGGGATTGGATGACAAAATAGCGGAATTAAAAAAAGAGCAGCAACACGCCGCATCCGAGTTTAACGATATTTTCGCGGAGAATAAAGAAAAGCTGCTGGATATTTACACGCGGGCGCGACTGAACGAGATGTGCCTCAAGGTCAAATCGTATTTAAAGAATACGCAGCATACGCTGTTTTTCTCCGGATGGCTGCCGTTAAAACGCAAAAGGGATTTGGAAAAGGCGATGACCACGGCCACAGCCGGTGAAGTCTATTTTGAATGGCTGCATCCCGGCGAGTCGTCTTCGGGTGAGCAATCCGACGCGCCGGTCAAGCTAAACAATCCGCGTTTTCTCAAGCCGTTTGAAATGCTGGTGGAAAATTTTGCCATTCCCGCCTATGGCACCATTGATCCGACGCCGTTTGTCGCCGTGGCCTACTTGATCATGTTCGGATTGATGTTTTCCGACGCCGGTCACGGCCTCGTCCTGATTTTGGGTGGATTCGCCGGCATTCGATTTATCAAAGCCTCGGACACGTTTCACAAACTTTTTCAGCTCATCGTCTACTGCGGTTTTTCCGCGGTGATTTTCGGCGTGCTCTTTGGCTCCTATTTTGGTTTTCAGTGGTTCAAACCGATATGGTTTGACTACCACGGCATCATCGCCGGCCACAGTTCCGGCAACGCCTTTGTCAAAGATATTTTCGGCATTTTAAAAATAACCATTTATTTCGGCATTTTTATCATTGCCGCCGGTCTCCTGTTCAACTGGATCAATGTGATCATTAAAAAACGCTGGAAACAGCTTGTTTTCGACAAAACCGGATTATTGGGCGGCTGGTTGTACGCCTCGGGCGTGTACACGGCGTTTTATTATGTGCAAAACGATTACAAATCCCTGCCGGACAACAGTTTTTTGATTCCAATGATCGCGGTTCCGGCGCTTTTGTTCTTCTTAAAGCCGATTGTTGAATTTCTCCTTCCATCAAAAACAGTTGAACACAAACACAAATTGTCCGCCTTTACGGTGGTGGAAATTCTCATGGAATGGATCGTCGAAATGCTGGAAATATTCAGCGGCTTTTTGGCGAATACGTTGTCCTTTATGCGAGTGGCGGGACTCGGCATCGCGCACGTCAGTTTGATGATCGCGTTCTATGAAATCGCCCTGATGGTTGCCAATGACGGCCGCTTGGGTATACTCTCGTATGTGATTCTTTTATTCGGCAACGTCCTCGTCATTTTACTCGAAGGACTGTCCGCCGGCATTCAGTCGCTCAGGTTAAATTATTATGAATTCTTTTCCAAGTTTTTTCAGGAGACGGGTTACCGATACAAACCGATTTCGCTGTCCACCAAGGATTAAGATGTACCGGTTCCAAAACGTGAACCAGATGGACGCAATTTTGACAACGGACTAAAAACGACACAGCTTTTACTTTATAGCAGGAGTACATGATGAAGAACATTCTCAACACCAACTCAGCCGCTGAAAAGCTGAGCAAGTACATCAAAACAAGTTTAATGATCCTTGCTGCTGTATTAGTGATTGCGAGCGCCATTTTTACCACTGTTATGGCGCAAGATGATCACGCGACCGAGCAGATAACAAACGTTCCGCTTTCCACGCAGCAAGCCGAAGTATCCAAGATGGCGGTTCTGGCGGCAGCGATTGCTTTTGGCGCCGGCGCCATTGCGGCCGGTATTGCCATATCGCATGTGGGCGCGGCCGCCATGGGCGCTGTGGCCGAAAAGCCCGAGATCGCCGGACAAGCCCTCATTTTTATCGCCCTGGCCGAAGGTCTTGTGGTGTTCGGTTTTATTACCGCGCTGATGATCCTCGGAAAAATGTAGCAAGGCCTCTTGATGAAATATTTTGTTATAGGCGATGAAGATACGGTTTTGGGATTTGGTCTGGTCGGCGTGAAAGGACTTGTCGCCACCACGGACACCGAGGCCGAGCATTCATTTCGAGAGGCGCTCAAAGATGAGGATATCGGCATTATCATCATTACAGAAAAAACAGCGGCGCTCATTCGTCCGCTGGTCGATGCCTACCTCTTCAAGTCCAGTTTTCCACTTCTTGTGGAGATACAGGATCGCACCGGAAAAATGGCAGGCAAACCCGACATCCGCCAAATGGTCAATGAAGCGATTGGCATCAAATTATAAGTGAACAGGCGAAAGGCATGACGACACATAATCAGGAAACCGCACTGATCGACAGCATTCAAAAGCAGGCAAAAGATGAAGCCCAGCGGATCGTGGACAGCGCGCATCAGGCTGTTGAGGAGCGGAAAGAAAGTATCGAAAATCAAATTGTTCGCATCAAAAAAGAAAATGCGGAAAAAGAAGAACAACAAAGTGCCGCCGTTGCCCATGAGGGAGAGCAAAAAATCGCTTCGCTCAAACGAAAACAAATGCTCGGACTGAAGGATGATGTGGTGTCACAAGTTATTGATCAGGTCAAAGAGAAATTCAAAGCGCTGGCGGCACAGCCGGACTTTCGCGACGTGTTGATCGACTGGACCGTGGAAGCGGCGCTTGGACTGGAGGAAAAAGATCCGGTTCTTCAAGTGACCGAATCGTGCCGTTCCTTTGCTGACGAGACTTTTTGTCAGGAAGCGGCGCGCCGCTATAAAGAGCTCACCGGCACTGACATCACCATCACGCTATCGCCGGATGTCATCAAAAAAGGCCACGGTATTGTGTTGCAGGCCCAAAACGGCAGAACCGCCTATAGCAATCTTTTGGAAAATCGGCTGTACCGACATAAAGACCAGATAGAGTCAGTTGTATTAGAGGACATTTTCAATGAGTGATAGAACGCCCGGCAGCGACAAACAAGAGCGCATTATCGGCACGGTTTTTCGGGTGAACGGCCCGGTCATTGAGGCCATCGGCATTACGGACGCGATGATGCTCGAACTGGTCGCCGTCGGCAGCAGCCAATTAACCGGCGAAATTGTCAAACTTGAAGGCGGCAAGGCAATCATCCAGGTTTACGAAGACACCACCGGCGTCAAACCGGGCGAGCCTGTACTTGGTACCGGCGCGCTGCTATCGCCGGAACTCGGCCCGGGGCTCGTCGGCACCATTTACGATGGTATTCTGCGGCCGTTGTCCGCCTTGCTCGAGATGAGCGGTGACTTTTTGGACCGCGGCATCACCGCGCCGCCGATTAATCAGGACAAACAATGGCATTTTGTGCCGACCGTTGAAAAAGGCGCGGCTGTGCACGGCGGTATGATTTTGGGCACAGTGGAAGAGACCGAACTTTTTACGCATCGAATTCTTGTGCCGCCGCATATTCGCGGCACGCTCGAATCCATTGTTGCCGAAGGCGATTATACGGTCAAAGAGACCATTGCCGAAATAAAAACCGAGGATTCGATCATTCCCATCCGCATGGCGCAAAAATGGCCCATCCGACAACCGCGCCCGGTGAAGGGACGGTTGCCGGTGAATACGCCGCTGATCACCGGACAGCGTGTCATTGACACGCTTTTTCCCATCGGCAAAGGCGGCACGGTGGCTATTCCGGGCGGTTTCGGCACCGGCAAAACCATGACCCAGCATGCGGTCGCCAAATGGTGCGACGCCGATGTCATCGTCTACATTGGCTGCGGCGAGCGCGGCAATGAAATGACCGATGTGTTGAACGATTTCCCCAAACTCATCGATCCGCGATCCGGCAAAAGTTTGATGGGACGCACGATTCTCATCGCCAATACCTCCAACATGCCGGTATCCGCGCGCGAAGCCAGCATTTACACCGGCGTGACCCTCGCCGAATATTTCCGCGATCAGGGCTATCATGTCGCGGTCATGGCGGATTCCACATCGCGCTGGGCCGAAGCGCTGCGCGAATTATCCGGCCGCATGGAAGAGATGCCCGCGGAAGAAGGCTTCCCCGCTTACCTGCCGACGCGCATCGCCGAGTTTTACGAACGGGCCGGTTACATGGAAACGCTCAGCGGCAAAATCGGTTCGGTCACCCTGATTGGCGCCGTGTCGCCGCCGGGTGGTGATTTTTCCGAACCGGTCACCCAGCACACCAAACGGTTTGTGCGCTGCTTCTGGAGCCTGGATCGACAGCTCGCCAACGCGCGGCACTATCCGGCTATTTCGTGGATTGAAAGTTATAGCGAATATTTGTCCGATATCGCGCCCTGGTGGGAACAACATTCAGGGACGGAGTGGAGCGATTATCGAACGACCATCATGGATCTGCTACAGCGGGAAGTCCGCCTTAATCAGGTCGTCAAACTCGTCGGTCCGGATGCGCTGCCCGATTCGCAGCGATTTATTATCGAGGTCTGCCGCCTGTTCAAAAACGCCTTTTTGCAGCAAAATGCGTTTGATGAAAACGACCGATACTCGACGGCGCAAAAACAGTACAAAATGCTCGAGCTCATCATCTACTATTATAAACGCGGTCAGAAAACCATTAAAAATGGCGTCACCCTTGTCAAACTCCAACAGACGAAAGCGTATCAGGATTTGGTAAAAATGAAGTTTTCGATTTCCAACGACGACTTGGGCGAATTTGATAAAATTATGGCGCGATTAGGACGTTCATTTGACCAGTTGGAGGCTATTTTTGCAGAGTGAAAAAATAATCGCCAATGAACTTGTCGAAAAACTCAAAAGCGGCAAAGAATACATTGGAATTGACCAGATTGACGGCCCCCTCTTGTTTATAAAAAACACGCATGATGTGGGTTTTCGAGAACTCGTCGAATGCGTTGATTCGTCCGGCGCCGTGCGTCTCGGCATCGTTCTCGACACCTCGTCCGAAGTTGTCGTCGTGCAGCTTTTTGAAGGCACCGCTTCATTGACGCTGCCTGGAACGCGGCTGCGCTTTCGGGGCGAGGCGCACAAAGTTGGTGTATCCGAACACATGTTGGGACGCGTGTTCAACGGCCTTGGCCATCCACTGGACGGCGGCCCGGCGCCGCGGGCGGAAAAATATTTGAACGTCAACGGCAAAGCCATCAATCCGACAGCGCGCGAATATCCGCGCGATTTTATCCAGACGGGCATCTCGGTCATCGACGGCATCAATACGCTTATCCGCGGCCAAAAATTGCCGATCTTTTCCGGCAACGGTTTGCCGCATAACGAGCTGGCGGCGCAAATCACCCGGCAGGCGAAAATTCGCGGCGCCGAATCCGAGTTCGCCATCATCTTTGCCGCCATGGGCGTCAAACACGATGTGGCAAATTATTTTATTCGGTCGTTTGAAGAATCCGGCGTCTCCGATAAAGTGGCGCTCTTTTTATCGCTGGCGGATGATCCGTCCATTGAGCGGCTCATCACGCCGCGAAGCGCATTGACCCTCGCCGAATACCTGGCCTTTGAAAAAGAGATGCATGTGCTGGTCATTCTGACCGACATGTCCAATTACTGTGAATCGCTGCGGGAAATCTCCACCATCCGCGGCGAAATTCCCTCACGCAAAGGCTACCCCGGTTATCTCTATTCGGATTTGGCCGAACTTTATGAGCGCTCCGGTATGTTAAAAAGTTCAAAAGGCTCCATCACGCAATTGCCCATTTTGACCATGCCGAATGACGACATCTCGCATCCGATTCCGGATCTCACCGGCTATATCACCGAAGGGCAGATCGTTTTTGAGCGTGAAATGAACTCGCGCGGCATCTATCCGCCGGTGGCCGGACTCCCCTCCCTGTCGCGCCTGATGAAAGACGGCATTGGCGAGGGCATGACCCGCGAAGATCATCCGCATTTGGCGAGTCAGTTATTTGCCGCCTACAGTTACGTAAAAGATGTGCGCAACCTCGCCTCCGTGATCGGCGAAGAGGAGCTGACGCCGCTCGATACGCAATATCTGGAATTTGGCCGATTCTTTGAGGAAAAATTCGTCACCCAGGGCATTCACGAAGATCGCAGTATCGAAGAGACGCTGGAAATCGGCTGGGAGGCGCTGCGATTGTTGCCCGTTGAAGAATTGACCCGTTTGACCGACGAGGAGATTGAAACGTACTATGGCTTATGAGAACTATACGCCAACACGCACCACTCTTCTCAAACTCAAGCAGGATCTGTCGTTTGCCTCGCTGGGTTACGATCTGCTCGACCAGAAACGAAACATCCTGGTGATGGAACTCCTCAACCTCGTGGATCAAACGGTGGATTTTCAAGGCAAAGTGGATGAAGCTCTTGATAAAGCCTATATCTCTCTTGAAGAGGCAGTCTTGAAAATGGGCAAGATGAAAGTGTTTAATTTGTCCAGCGCCGTGCATATTGATGCGAACATAAACATCGGCTCGCGTAAAATTATGGGCGTGCCCTTGCCGGTGGTGCATACGGATTTTGAGGAGCGCCCGCCGTACTTTAGCCCATTGGACACGCACTATTTTATTGACAGTTCAATTGAACATTTTAAGGAAGCGCTTAAACTTATGGGACGATTTGCCGAGCTGAAAATCTCGGTCATGCGTCTCGCCGGAGAAGTCAAAAAAACCATTCGAAAAGTCAATGCTCTTGAGAAAATCGCTATTCCTGAATACCGCCGGGCCGTAAAATTGATCGAAAATCGATTGGAAGAAAACGAACGGGATGCGGTTATTTTGCTCAAAAAAATTAAAGAGCGATTGGAAAAAAAAGCCAATCAAGGAGGCGCGAATGAGCGACGTCATACGTAATATCCTGGTCTATATCGATGGAACCGAAAACACTGTTCTCGCTGCTCAGTATGCCGTGTGTATGGCCAAAACACTGCATGCCGAACTCACGGCATTATTTGTGGTGAATACGCAAGCCCTCAATACGCTGGTGAAATCACGCATTTTTCTCCAGGATGAAGAGATGGAATATCTCGGTGACTTGAAAGCCGATGCTGAACATTACCTTCATCATGTGCAAAGGATCGCGCAGTCCAAGGGTATCGACATCAAACTCGTGAACGAAAGCGGCTCGGTCAGCAGTGTGATTAAAAATTATGTCAAAGAACATAAAATTGATTTGTTGGTGATTGGCGAATTATCGAGGATACAATCGCGCCGCGACCAGTTTTACGACGAAACCGAGCGGGCGATGCGGAGCGTCCCCTGTTCCGTCCTCATTGTGAAGGATGAAGATCGAGTGTGGGAAATGTATGACTGTCTTTTATAATTCACAGGGAGGGGATTGACGTTGATTGATTACAGGAGTCTGCAATGAGTTTACTTGATATATTGAAAAAACAGGATATCGTTGTGCCGCTCACCGCTTTGGATAAAAGGGGAGCCATCAAAGAGTTGATACAGCTTTTACACAAAAACGGCAAAATATCCAACGAGGATCAAGTGTACGATGCCGTGATGATGCGGGAAGAAAAAGCCAGCACGGGTCTGGAACACGGACTGGCCGTGCCGCATGCGAAAACCGCGGCGGTGCAAAAAATTGCCGCAGCGGTCGGCATTTCTCCGAACGGCATTGACTTTGATTCGCTGGACGGCAATCCGTCAAAACTTATTTTTCTCATCATCGCCCCGCCAAATCAATCCGGCGCGCATATTGCCCTGTTGTCCGAAATCGCACGATTGACAAAATACGCGAACCTTTGTGATGACCTCGCGGACGCCCGCAGCGCCGACCAGGTCATGTCCATCTTGCACGGAGAAGAGTAATTGGGCGACAAATGTCGTCACGTTCACCAGCCGCTTAACGCAGGAGACACGCGAAAAATCGTTAATAATTAAAATAGAGAGAAATCTTCCACTCACCGGCCTCATCCTTTTTCCACAGGATCAAATAGTAGCCGACAAAATCATCCGTTTTCCAATTGCCGATATCAATAGCTGTTGTATCGTCTAACCGGCACAGTTTTTCATTTTTTAAATTGATGGAAAAAGCCGGATTGCGAATAAAATCAAAGCGCTGCGCAATGGCCGCATGACCTGTGCTCGCCTCCGAATTATTCAAATAGACAGCATCGTGCAAAAAAATGGATTCTGCCAGGGCGTGCGGATCACGCCCGTTCGCCAGATTGATCCACTCGGCGCGTGTTTCCGCCATATCATCAGGCACAAACTCGGCGGTTTCCGCGGGCAGAAAAATATCCAATTCGCGCAGCCAGATATCATCAATTTTCCTCCAGGCGACAACGTAGAGCAATCGATCGAGCACTTTTTTGCGAGCATCCTGATGCAGCAAGTAGCCGATATCCAGGACTTTGCGATCGCTGTGTTCAAACAAGTGCAACGATTCCGTCCCGTTGTACCCGGCAAAAAGTCCCGGATTGTCCTCAACAAAGAGTCGAATCGCATCCTGGCCAAAAACGTGTTGATCCGGCCGGACCAACATCGCCTGTTTGAGATAAAGCAGCGGCAGCTTTTTCGTATCCTTTTTCACGCGGTACAGCCACTTGGTGCGCAATTTGGAAAATTCTTTTGGTGTCTGAGAAAAACTCGCCACCGGCAAGACAATGAAGGCGATCAGGGCAGTTATTGTGATGAATCGTTTCAGTTGCATAAAAAACTCCGTTATTGGATAAGGCTCGGCAAAAGAACAGCGCGTCGTCCCTGGATCGAGCCCCCGATGAAAATATAATAATGCCGGACGCCGAGACAGAACCATCCAATGTGATGAATTTTATCATCCCGACTGGACGTCTGGCCAAAAAGCATTAAACGCTTTTACAACATCAGGGCACATTATTCAAATAGCGTTCGAGATTTCTCAACGCCAGCAGCGCATCCAAACCGGATACCACGCCGTTGAGATTAAAGTGGTCGCCGCTTCCCGAAAGGGGCAAAATGTTATATTCCGTGACCAGACAGACGGCATTGAAGGCATAGTGTGTACGCGGCACGTCATCAAAACGTGACGCCGAGTTGATAAACGCCGTATAGAGCGACGTATTGCCCGTACTTTCGATGATGATATTTTGCAGCGTCAGGGCCATATTCATGCGTTGAACAATTTGTGATGGACGAAAGGTGTTATCCGGGTAGACATCCATAGCGCCGACCTGTACGGCATCGCGAATCCAGGATTCTGCCCACTGTCCGGAAATATCGCTGATGCTGTTGGCGACGGCCGAGCGTTTGCGTTCGGCCTCTTCCCACTGCTTGTTGGCGCCGCCGGCATAATTTGGATTTCGCCGACGCATTACACTGACGACATTGAACTCAGCGCCTAGAAGGGCTGCCAAATCCGCACGCGTCATGCGCTCAACCAGGAGCAAGTCCTCGCCGACTTGCGTGCGCGGTGCGGCGGCCATGTAGGCATCGAGATAGATGAGCTGTTCATTCGCCTGCTGGACGAATTCACCGCCAAGCTCGGACACTTTGGCGTAGAGCAGTTTGGCTTCGCGATAATCGCCGTGTTCGCGATAGGCCTCGGCCTTGTAGAAAATGGTCTCCGCGTGCATGGACTTTATCTTGAGCGCCAGATCAAAAGAGCGGATGGCGCGGTTAAACCAATCCTCCGGTTTAATGAGGAGCAAAACCCGGCCGCGGTAGAACTGTGTTTCAAACGAGGACGCATCCAGGGCAACCGCTTTTTCCGCATACTCGACCGCTTTGTCCGGCTGCTCTTTGGTGGCCAAAATATAAGCGGCGCCGGCATAGGCCGGAGCATAGCGCGGATTCACCTTAATGGCGCGATTGAAGGAAAACGCCGCCTGTTCCCAGTGGCCATCCTGCAGCGCCAGGTGCCCGGCCTTGACATACTCGGCGGCCGACAGCGTGCGCTTGGTTTGTTTTGCCGTTTGCACGCCGGAACACGCCAGGAGCATCGCAACGGGTAGTAGAAAAAAGATTAATTTTTTGCCGGCCATAACTTTTCCCGGAGAATAGACCACTCTCAATGATTATGAACTGACTTGTCGCACACCTGAATTTAACATCCCAACTTTTAATATCAACTGAAATATGGAACAAGAGCCGGTTAATTGCAACGAAAATGATGTTGGAAATCAGGCAAATAATTCTATTTTAAACACCAATTGAGAACAAATAGAACGCTTGTACGTCCTTTTTCAAAAGCGAGTTTGATGCATTGACTGACTCCAGTGAGAACGACCATCTGACAGCGCTCATTGTGGCCGCAAAAAATGGCGACAATAAAGCAATGACAGATTTGATAAATATGTACGCATCGTCTGTCCATAATTTGATCTTTTCCATCATTCACGATGTTTCGATCGTTGAAGATTTGGCGCAGGAGACGTTCGTTCGTATGTTTTTATCGTTGAAAAATTACGAATTTCGCGCTCCGTTTCGCTCGTGGTTGTTTCGCATTGCCGTCAATTTATGCCGCGATCACATGCGTAAAAAGAAAGTTCGCCGCATCATCAGCCGCTTTCAAGTAGATGATGAGAGCGGTGAGGAACAAACATTTATCGATGACGATCAGGATACAGCAGCGCTCATTCAGGACAGCGAGCGCATGCAGTTGATTACACACGCGCTTGAGCAATTGCCCGAATCTTCTCGCCTGGTTTTTATTCTGCGCGAAATGAAAGATTTGTCCTATGAAGAAATTGCCGACACATTGCAGTGGAAAATCGGCACTGTAAAATCACGGCTGTTTCGAGCACGCCGGGAATTGGCAGATATTCTCGGCCCGAATTTGGAGGAATTACGATGAGACACCACAAGATCCAAAAGATGCTGTCGCTTTTTGCGGATGATCGGTTATCATCGACTGAAGCAGATTTTATCAGAGATCATCTCAACACGTGCGACGATTGCCGGCGCCTGTTGCAGACCTTTAACGTTCTGAGTCGCACCACACACGAAACACCGGTCAAGGTCAATCCTTTTTTTGCCTCCCGTGTGCTGAACGATTTTAGTTCACGCCAACGCGAGGTGTTTTGGAACGTATTCGATATATTACCGCGCCCAGTTGTGGTGACAGGACTGACGCTGGCCGTCATCACCCTGGCCGTTTTTGCGATGCCGTTTTCGCCGGTCCGTCAACCGAACACATCCGAGTACGCTCTGCTCTACGGCGAACAAAGCGACGTGCTCGCCGTTACCGATGACCAGGCTCTCGCTATTGCGATCAGCGCCACTACCATTTCAAATGGAGAATAAATAATGATGTCCTCAAAAAACAAAGCGGTGCTCAGCTTTATCACCATTTTTATTATTGGCGTAGCAGTGGGCGTTTTGCTGGAAAATTTTGTACTGGATAAAAAACAACACGACCGCCGGCGTCAGGATCCGAATAAAATTTTGTTTGAAAAATTTACCCGAGAACTGTCCTTATCCGTTACTCAACAGGATACACTGCAAGTTTTACTCGATGACGTGAAAGAGAAACACAAAGTTCTTGGGCAAAAACGGCACGAGGACTTTGAGAGGATTCGCCAGGAGTTCGATGTTGAATTCCGCAAAATCCTGACAAACGAACAACTGACCCGGTATGAAGAGATTATTCGAGAGTTTGAAGAGAATGCAAAAAAATGGCGAAACAAGCAGCGCGACGGGAAAAAGCCGGATGGGGAAGGCGAAAAACCGGAGCCGAATCAGAACGAATAAATTAAAAAAGGCGAGAACAGTGTTCTCGCCTTTTTTTGTCTAGTTCACCAGAGAAAATCTCTTTTTGGGTGTGACATCTTCTTCATAGTACGACGTTTGATAATAGGCATAATCGTATTTGTAGTAACCATAGCCCTTGGCTTTTTGCATGCCGTTCAACACCACGCCGAGCGACTGCGAGTTGACATTCTTCAGACGATTCAGCGAATCACTCACCAAATGCCGGTTGGTCTTGCCAAAACGCACAACCAGCACAACGTTGCCGACGCGTTTTGACAGCAAAATCGGATCCGTAACCGCGATGATCGGCGGCGTATCGTAGATGATAAAATCAAAATTCTGTTCAAGTTTTTTGATCAGCTCGCTCATCTTGTTGCTTGCCAGCATCTCCGCCGGATTCGGCGGCGTCGTACCGGCCGGTATCACATAGAGGTTGGGCACATGCGTCATGTAAATGGCTTTTTCGACGCTGATATCGCGCCCAAGGTAGTCAGACAAACCGGGCGATTTTCGACTATTGAACAAAATATGTTGATGGGCGCGGCGCATATCACAGTCGACAACCAGAACCTTTTTGCCCAATTCCGCAAACGAGATCGCCAAATTGGCGGCGGTCAATGTTTTGCCTTCACCGGGGATAGAGCTCGTCACCATAATTCGCCGCAGAGACGTATCAATATTGGAAAACTGCAAATTGGTGCGCACGTGGCGATACGCATCGACCACGGGTTCTTTTGATTGTAAAAGCGAAATGACCTTGTCCTTGTAGCCGTTCATGCGATCTTCCATGACGAGAAATTCTTTCGACTTTTTCGCCTCGGCTCCTGATGGCTGCCGCTTGATGCTGAGCGTCTCCGCTTCTTTCTTTTTCATAAGCGGAATAGTGCCGAGCATCGTCAAATCGCCAAGCTGCTTTAAATCTTCGGGCGTATAGATGGAATTATCAAAAAAGTCGATGGCAAAAGCCAGCCCGAATCCGAGTCCCAGTGCCAAAATGATGGCTACGGCCAGATTGCGTTTCATGTTGTTGGAAATGGGATTTTCCGGCAAACTCGGTTCATCCACAATGCGGATGCCGCCGGTGCCGGTTGCGGCGTTGATTTTGGCCTCTTCGGCTTTTTCTACGAGAAACGTATAAAGATTTTCATTGACGGTTTTGGTGCGCTGGAGTTCGGCCAGCTGGATGGTGTGTTCCAGCAGGTTGGGATGATCCAGACGATATTTTTCAATTAAACTTTTGAGATAGGTTTCCTGGTTCTGTAACGCATAGAGATCAAGTTCTTCGGTCACCACTTTTTCATGAAAAATATCTTTCGAGCTTTCCTGGTCTTCCAACTCGGAAGATGACGGCCCCGAACCGGCATCAAGAACTGCATTGCGGAGTTCTACTTTTTTATCGCGTATTTTGGCATCGAGGCGCACCAGCAGATGTTCGGACACGGATTCGGATTTGCTGAATTTGTCCCGCTCAGCTTCCAGACGTTCGACATCGGCCTGTAATTTTTTAACAATATAAGAATCCTCCGGACGTTTTTGCACGTCGGAATCGAAATTTCGAAATTCACTGACACGTATTTTGTACGCACTCAAGTTCGCCTGGGCGAGTTGCCGTTTGGTTTGCACCTCTTCAAGCTGCGATTCGATTTCGGCCAGTTTGCTGAGCACGCCGCCGTCCGCCTGATCCAGATCGGTGATTCTGGTTTTTTCCTTAAACTCCTGTAGTTCACGTTCAGCTTCCGCGAGGCTGCCGCGGGCCTGTTCAATCTGCACATGGACATAGCTGACAATGTTTCGAGACTCTTCCAGTTCAATTTCCTGGCAGCGTCGTTTGAATTGATCAATGACAATAGCGGCCAGCCGGTAGGCAATGACCGGATCGTTGGCCTCAATTTTGAGCGCGTATAATTTTTCATAATCCGTTTCCGCCAGCGTCAAACTTTTGAGAGCCGGACCCAACTGCGCCGGAAATTCCGCCATGCTCGCAAGTATACTATCCTGACGAGCGGCTTCAATCAGATTGGCCCGGTACCGCTTGCTGTCCAGCAAAATTTTATAAAAGCCAAAAGGCCGGGCATTGCTTTCAAACATAAAAGCGCCCATACCGCCCATGCTATTTTTATCGCTGCCTTCGATGATAAAAGTTGACGCGGCTCGGTATACCGGTGGCCGACTGACAAAATAAGCAGTCGAGACTGAAAAAATGAGAATGAAAACAGAGAAAATGATCCATTTGCGTCTTATTGCAAGAGACAAATAGTCGTGAAATCCCCACTCCCGTTCATTATTTAATCCATTGTGTTGTTCCATGTCCGTTGATTACCTATGATGAATTCCATTTTCGTAGCACTATTTTGTAGTTGTGAGAAGTATTTTCACGGGTGCGACACACAGAAGCAAAATCCCCGTTGCTTTTCAGCGTGTCTTTGAAAATTGTCACAACTACTCCCAATCGGCGGATGAATTAGCAAATGGCATACCAGAGGGACCATTCATTCGCATAAAACTGGCAGATCCTGAAAAGATTACGCAGCCCAGCGGCTTTGTTGCGGAATGATAATACATAAGGACAAAGCGCATCTTTTGCTTACTTTAAAAGCCGTTGTATCGGTTAAAAAACTTGTGCGAGCCCGCCCTAACTTTTTGAAAAACAGCGACAGCGCTTTTGCGGCGACTGACAGACGCGATAGTGAATCATGTTACGTGGTTTTAGCACTAAAAATGACGATCGGCGCATGAACCTGTGATATTCGGCTAAAATGTTCGATGGTGAGGCAGCTTGGGGAAGGTGTTGCAGAAAGGTTCACTAAGGCAAAGTGAGCAAAATCATTAACATCACAAAAAGCAAGTTTAATACTGCGCAGCCGTGAGACTTGCGCCGTAAAAGTGTGGTGCGCGATACCCACTTTTCGAGATATATTTTTTAGTAAAAGAAGACAAGGCCAACCTTGTGGGATTGGCCTTGAGTGTACGATTAGCGTTTGGCTGATTTTTCCTCTTTGAAGAACAAGCCAAAGACGAGCATAACCACAGCCGCAAAAATGGTGGGCACCAGCCAGAAGATTTGATATTGTTCCAACTGCACCGCAGAAGTCGCTGTCGGATCGACCATGCCGTTGAACAACGCGCCGGCGACCTGGGCGCCGATAAACATGCCGAGGCCATAGGTGACCAGCACCAGCATGCCCTGCGCCTGGCTGCGAATGGCAGCCGTGGATTTTTTATCGACATAAATTTGGCCGGTGACGAAGAAAAAGTCGTAGCAGATGCCATGTAAAATAATACCGGTCAGGATCATCCAAAAGATGCCGCTGGGCGCGGCAAAAGCAAACAGCGCGTACCGAAGCACCCAGGCGCCCATACCCACAAGCAGCATTTTTTTGACGCCGAGACGGGCAAAAAACAGCGGCATCAGCAACATAAAAATGACTTCGGACATTTGACCAAAACTCATGGTCGCGGCTGGATTCTTGATTCCCGCGGCGTTGACGAAAATCGGCGCAAAATTATAATAAGCGGCGAGCGGGATACAAATCAAAAATGAGCTCAACAGGAACACCAAAAACGGGCCGCTTTTTAATTGATTAAACGCATCGACGCCGACAATGCTGCGAACAGACACCGCTTGATCTTTCGCTTGCGGCGGGGTTTTGGGCAACGTGAAGGCAAAGACACCGAGAATAAGACTGGCGATACCGGTTGTATAAAGCGGCAATGGCGTGGTGTCGGGGACAACACCACCGGTGAACCGGCCGAGAACAAAGCTGATAAAAAGACCGGCGACGATCCATCCGGCTGTGCCAAACACGCGGATGAGCGGGAATTGCTTTTCCTGGTTCTCAATATTGCTAAAAGCAATGGCGTTGGTCAAACCGAGCGTCGGCATGTAGAACAGATTATAAAGAATGATCATCAGAATGAAAGCGGTCGGATTGGTAGTCAACGCCGGGACCAACAGCATGACGATACCGCCGAAAAGATGCAGTACAGCGACGACACGTTCCGCGTTAAAATAGCGATCGGCAATCAATCCCAGAAAAAACGGCGACACAATAGCAGCCAGAGCGTTGCCGGTATACGGCCAGTGGGTCAAATCGGCCATGCCGTTCGCCGCCATATAATTCCCCACGGTGACGTACCAGGCGCCCCAGACAAAAAATTGCAAAAACATCATTACGCTTAGACGTGCAAGCTTCATTTTAATCTCCTGCTGCTTATTGATAGGAATTTTGATTTTTCAGGGAATTAAAAAAATCACGAAAGTCATGTTCTGTCATCCGGCTATTTTCCGTTTTCAGAGCACTATGCCATATCCAGCATCCTCAGAGCTTCTAACGTGCCGGGAAGTTAGCCTACATCAATCTGAAAATCAAGAAAAATCTCAAAAAAAGCAAACAACCAGAATACGCCGCACAAACAGGCACCGAAATAAACTTGACATTTACACAACTAATATTTATTATGTCCCATCCACTTTTGATTATACCTATATTACAAGCGGCTCAACTATACATGGCAGCTTGATCATTGATGTCTACGATATTTAAGAGTTACAAGAGCAAGGCTCCCCAATTTGTAATTATTTTCAGACGTAAAAGTAATTGTTACCCTGGTACTTTTTTGTCTGGATTTTAATTTCGGAAAGAGAACAATACACTAATCAATGAGAGGAAAGGAAAAAGTTTATGGACAATAAGACCAGACTTTTCTACGGTAGTTGTGCGGCTTTGATTACGACAGCACTTTCTTTTAGTATCCGCGCAGGTATTCTTGCTCAACTAGGGACGGAGCTAAATTTTACGGCACAACAGTTGGGTTTTATTAACAGTATGTGGTTTCTCGGATTTCCACTATCTATGGTTGTTGGTGGATTGGTATACCATTCTGTAGGCCCAAAAAGAATCATGCAGTTTGCATTCTTTTCGCATGCTGTTGGTATTATTATGACAATTTATTCCGGCAGCTACATCGGACTTCTCATCTCAACCTTCTTAATTGGATTAGGTAATGGCTGTACAGAGGCTGCCTGTAATCCTATGATCGCCGATTCTTATGAAGGTGTGGAAATGAGCGACAAGATGAACAAATTCCACATGTGGTTTCCTGGCGGTATTGTGATTGGCTCCCTGGTATCCAAGTTCATGACTGATGCTGGTTTGAGCTGGCAGTCACAGATTTGGGTTATCATGATTCCGACAATTGCTTATGCCATTCTCTTCTGGAAACAGGACTTTCCAAAACCCAAAGACGAAGCTGCTTCATTGGCTGCAAATTTCAAAGGCATGGCAAGTCCCTTATTCATTTTTATGGTTGCTTGTATGACATTAACTGCCATTTCAGAATTTGGCCCACAGCAATGGGTCGGACTTATTTTGGCAAAAAGTGGTGCACAACCGATGTTGATTTTGGCCCTTGTTACAGGGTTAATGGCAGTAGCGCGTTACTTTGGCGGCAGTATGGTTGGTAAATTTGATCAAACTGGCGTGTTACTTGGATCGGCTGTTCTTGCCACTATTGGTGTCTTTTTGTTTGCAACCCAGACTGGCCCAATGGCCTATGTAGCAGCCGTTGTATTTGCTTTGGGTATTGCCTATTTCTGGCCCAATATGATTGGCTTTATTGCAGATTATGTTCCTTCCAGTGGAGCTGTCGGTATGTCTATTGTCGGAGCCGCCGGTATGCTCTCTACATCTATCTGGCAGCCAATTATCGGTAAATGGATTGATGGAGATAAAGTTGCCGCTGCTGCTCAAGGACTCACTGGTGATGAATTAGAACTCGTCGCAGGGCAGATGACATTAATAAAAATGACATTTTATCCTGCTATTTTGATTGTCCTTTTCACAATTCTGTATTTCTGGACAAAAAAATTACGTGCTGCAAAAGCATAGTCCTTATTAAAATTATTAGAATTGTAAAGCCGCTGCTAATATTGAGCGGCTTTATTTGTTTTACCTGATAGGAATTTTGACTTTTTCAAGGGATCAGAAAAAATCGCAAGTCATTCTCTGCCCCCCCAGCCATTTTCCGTTTTCAGAACGGCATGCCATATCCAGCATCCTCATGACTTCAGACCTACCGGAAAAGCCAGCCTGCACAAATCTGATAATCAAGAATATTTTCAGAAAAGCATGTAATTACGAAAATCCGGCAGACAAATGATTTGTGCTAAACACAGAAAGCATTTGCGAAATATACTCAGAGTTTATATATTTTCGCCACCTCATATCCATTCACGAATATCAAGAAAAATGACATCACTTTTACGCTCCTCGTGATGTCAAACCAACTCCAAATGGGAAAGGTATTCCTATGACCTCAACTTTTACTCTGCTCGACTGGATCATCGTCCTGCTCTATTTCGTTGCTATTGGCGGCATCGCGTGGTGGGTGATGAAACAAAAAGCCAAAACTGCCACAGACTATTTTCTCGCCAGTCGCCACGTCGCCTGGTACATCATTGGCGCATCGATTTTTGCCAGTAACATTGGCTCGGAACATGTTGTTGGTCTGGCAAGCACCGGCGTCAAATCGGGCGTTGCGTTTGCGCATTATGAACTGCACTCCTGGTGCGTGCTCTTGCTCGGCTGGGTTTTTGTGCCGTTCTATTTGCGCTCCAAAGTGTTCACGATGCCGGAATTTTTGGAACTGCGCTTCAACTCATCGTCCCGTTGGTTCCTCTCGGTCATATCACTCGTCGCCTATGTGCTCACCAAAGTCTCGGTAACAGTGTTTGCCGGTGCGGTCGTGTTCCAATCTTTAATGGGGATTCCTTTCTGGACCGGTGCTCTCATCATTGTCATCATCACCGGTATTTATACGGCAGCCGGTGGTTTAAAGGCCGTTGTTTATACGGATACCATGCACTCGGTCGTTCTGTTAGTGGGATCCATTACCGTGACGCTCGTCGCGCTGCTCAAAGCCGGCGGCTGGGGTACCGTGGTTAACACCGTCGGTGCGGACCACTTGAACATGTTTCCGAAATTTGTCGACTGGCAAAATCCGTCCTGGTTTGGTTTCATCCTGGCGTCGCCGCTTGTGGGCATCTGGTACTGGTGTACGGATCAGTGCATCGTACAACGGACCCTCACAGCTATCGACGAAACGCATGCGCGCCGTGGAACCATTTTCGCCGCGTATTTGAAACTGTTCCCATTCTTCATTTTCCTGATTCCGGGAATTGCAGCCGTGGCGTTGAAAGCGCAGGGCAAATTGGTATTTGACGATCCGAATACCGTTTTCCCGACCATGGTCGCCACCCTCCTGCCCGTTGGTGTTCGCGGTATTGTCGCCGGCGGATTACTTGCCGCATTGATGAGCTCGCTCGCCGCTGTCTTTAATGGATGTTCCACCTTGTTCACCATGGACATCTACCAAAAAATAAAACCGAATGCCTCGGATAAAGAACTCGTCCACATGGGCCGCCTGGCCACCATCGCTGTTGTCGCGCTCGGTATTATCTGGATTCCAATCCTGCAATCCATTTCCGGCTCTTTGTACGAATACCTGCAAAATGTACAAGCCTTCCTGGCGCCGCCG
>CAYSNA010000026.1:0-22651 GCA_964432185.1 uncultured Cytophagia bacterium | reverse complement strand
TCTTTCACAATTCAAATATTTTAGGTTAGGAAAATCTTTTAAGTCAAGATTTACCAAATTGTTTAGTGAGCAATCTATATACTCTAAACTATGCAAATTTGCTATAGGTAATTCTGTTATATAATTTTTGAAAATATTATGCACGAGGATTGTTTAATCGGATATAACGATCGTCTTTTTAAGTCTGGACTGCGAAAACGCTATCATATTTCCCGATTTAAGTGGCTGAGCAAAAAACTTGAAAAATATAAATGCAATTGCCGCTCGGTGATGGAATTGGGCTGTTTCGATGCCAAATCAATAGACTACTTTCCCGAACAGCCAGAGTTATATGTCGGCTATGATGCCAACTGGGAGGGGGGACTTGAGGAAGGACGTAAACTCTGGAAGGAGAAAAACAATGTTTATCTCGAATTTTGTCAAGCGCCACATGACATAGATACAAAACAAAAATTTGAAATTTCTATATGTATGGAAACCATTGAACATTTGCCGCTAGAGGACGTTTCCGATTATCTTGAAATATTATCAATTATCACAGAGAAATACTGTTTTATCACTGTGCCGAACGAAAAAGGAATTCTGTTATTTTTGAAATACCTGTTTAAAAAGCTGACCGGGAAAAAGTTCGATGCTTATACAATGTCGGAATTATTTGCTGCTCTGGTTGGAAAGATGGCAAGCGTCGAACGCCTGGAATTTGGACACAAAGGTTTTGATTACAAGGACATTGTTAAATTGGTGCGAAATTATTTTGAGGTTGTTGAAGTTAACGGAATTCCGTTTTCCGGTATTGGAACAGGTTTGAATCCGACGATCGGAATTGTTCTGAAAACAAAAAATTGTGCCAGCTAATGGCAAATCTTGTTGAGGCGAGAATTTTTATTTTTCAAATTTAACGTGGTATGGCTGCTTCTGAATCAACAATGAACCGCCTGACCAGCACGCGGTTATTAGCGAAAAATTCACTTCTTAATCTGCTCGGCCAGGTCCTGCCGCTGGCCGTGGCGTTGTTTGCCATACCTCATCTCATCGAAGTGCTCGGCAAAGAACGTTTCGGCGTCTTTGCCATCACATGGGCCGTTCTGGGGTATTTCGGATTGTTTGATCTCGGCCTCGGACGAGTCCTGACCATAATGATAAGCGAAAAATTGGGAAAAGAACAACACGACCAGGTGCGCCCCATTTTAAAAACCGGCCTGATCTTTATGGCCATCATCGGCCTTTTCTCCATGATTCTCGTGTTTGTGTTGTCGCCAACGCTGGTCTACAAAGCCTTGAAAATTCCGCTCGATCTGCAGCCCGAGTCCATCCGGGCGCTCACCATCCTCGCGTTGGCTCTCCCGTTCGTAACGATGACGGCCGGATTGCACGGTGTGTTGCAGGCCTACCAAAAATTTGGCGTCATCAATTTGATTCGCACCGTGAACGGCAGTTATACATTCCTGGCGCCGCTGCTGATCGCGCAATGGAGTATCGATCTGGCGGTTCTCGTCCTTGGTTTGGCCATCGGCCGCGTGCTGGTGAACCTGGTTTATTTTATCGCCGTCTTTAAAGTCGTGCCGCCCGGCAAGGGATTGGTGAACGTCAAGTTTGTCCTGTCCATGTTCAAGCTTGGCGGCTGGATTTCGGTCAGCAATATCATCGGGCCAATCATGGTCTATTTTGATCGTTTCCTCATTGGCGTATGGATTTCCATGACGGCGGTCAGTTTTTATGTGACGCCGTATGAAGTTGTGACGAAGCTCTTGATCATACCCGGCGCTTTGGCCAACGTGCTGTTCCCGGCATTATCAACAAGTTACAATGTGGATGCTGAACGAACCGAAATCCTCTACAGCCGCGGCCTACGGCTTGTTCTCGTTTTGTTCTTTCCCATTGTCTTCACCCTGTTTTGTTTTGCAGAGCCTGCCATTTTGCTCTGGTTGGGTGAGGATTTTGCGCAAAAAAGTACAAGCGTTTTGCACGCGCTCGCCATCGGCGTTTTTTTTAATGCGCCGGGACAAATGGCGTTGTCATTCATTCAGGCGGCCGGTCGCCCCGATTTAACCGCAAAACTCCACTTGTGCGAAGCGCCTTTTTATATTCTGCTTTTGTGGTTCCTGGCCACATCCATGGGCATCACCGGCGTGGCCATTGCCTGGAGCATCAGGATCGTTTTTGATTCGCTGATTTTACTGCTTATTGTTCAGGTGGTTCTGAAAAAACGCTACCCCGTTTTCAAAATAATCTCTCTTTCGTTGAGTTTGATTTTGATCCTTTTTCTCGGCGGTCTGTTCCTCTCAACCACCGCTATGCTTATCTATTATTCAGTCGCCATTTTGAGTTTTGCCGGTTATGCTGTTCATTACTTACTGACAAGACAAGAAAAAGGATTTTTTTTACAAAAGGTACATCGGTTTCAAAAAGCATGATGAACGACAAACGCATTGCATATTATGGAAACTCGCGAACTGATGTGCTGGCCCTGCTGCCGGACGATTTTCACATTCAAAAATCTTTGGATGTGGGGTGCGGTTTGGGCGAAACGTCGAGGGCGCTCAAGAGTCAATATGGCGTTGAACATACCGTCGGCATTGAACGGGAAACGGAAATCGCTGAGCGTGCGCGAGTCAACCTGGATGAATTGGTCGTGGGCTCCATCGAAGACGAAACGCTGCCTTTTCGGGAGAATGAATTCGATCTCGTCATTTTGGCGGATGTTCTGGAACATCTTTATGATCCGTGGAGAACGCTTGACCGGTGTGCGGCGATGACAAAAAAGGACGGCTATATATTGATCAGTGTGCCCAATATTCAAAACTGGAAGATTTTAGTGCGCCTGGCGTTCGGTCGATGGGAATATCAGAAGAGCGGCATTATGGACAGAACGCATCTACGCTTTTTTACCGTGAACAGCCTGTTGACAATGCTCAAGCGCCGGCCGCTGCGCCTGTTGTCCCTAAAGAGAACCATGGGGATCGAAGTCAAGGTGCTGAACATCCTGACCCTTGGACTGTTCCGGAATCACCTGGCTTATCATATTTATGTTTGTGCGCAAAAAATTTAAAACAACGAGAACGCTGCATGGATACGCACTTTAATATTGATTTGCAAAAACGATTGGCTGAAGGAGATGTCGTCCTTGAACTTGGCTGTGGAGCATCAAAAACCGAGGGACGAATCGGCGTTGATCTTTTGAATCTGCCCGGCGTTGATATCGTCACCAATCTCGAAAACGGACTGCCGTTTCTGCCCGACAATTCTGTCGACAGCATTCACACCTACCACTTTTTGGAGCACATCCGTGATCTTGATGCGTTATTGCGCGATATGCACCGCGTCACCAAGCCGGGCGGACAAATCGTGATCCGCGTACCGCATTTTTCCAATCCTCATTACTACTCGGACCCGACGCACAAGCAATTTTTTGGGCTCTACACCTTTGAGTATTATGCCGCCGAACAAAAACGGTTCAAACGCAAGGTTCCCGGATTTTATAGTAATTTCAGATTTACAACCTTGTCGATAAAATTGGTGTTTTATTCGCCGTGGCTGTTTCGAAAAATAGTCAGAAAAATGGCTCAACTTTTATTTAACGCGAGTCCGTGGTGGCAGGAATTGTACGAAGAAAATTTTAGCGGCATTCTGCCCGCAACGGAACTTTATATTGTCCTCACGCCGGACAAGAGCGTGGGATGAAGTCGCCGCAGCAAACATATACGGTTGTACCGCTTTCGATTATCGTGGTCCTGCTGTTTTTGCCCTATGCGCTAGCGGCGAGCCTGTTGTTCTGTCTCGTTTTTGCGTTGTATCTCTCGTTAAAATATCCGGCATCGCGGGGCACTTTTGAAAAATTGGTGTGGGGCGCGTTTTTGCTCAGGCTCGCCGTTCTGGTGGCAAACGAGTTTTTTACCTTTATTCCTGATCAATCGGATTCGATCATGTACAACCGCGTCGCCATGGAGACGCTCGATAACATCTCTCGACAATTGCCGGTTTTTTACGACAACATTCATTCCTTCAGCGTAAAATCTTATTCGCTCTTTTTAACGTTGATTTACGGCATCTTTGGTCAGGTGCACATGCTCGCCAAACTTGTCAACAGCTTTTTGAGTCTGCTCTCCGGCATCGTCATTTATAAACTGGTACGAGAGATTTTTGAACATGAAAAAATCGCACTGATTTCTGCCGCCGTTGTGCTGTATTTGCCCTCCATCATCGCGTTCACCTCGTTCGTCATTCGCGATGCCATTGTGCTTTACTTGACCTATCTGATGCTCTATTATGTTGTGCTGGCGTTCAAGGGGAAAAAACGGAGCCTCAATACGTTCATCGCCTTTTTAGTCTTTATTGTGATCAGTATTATGCGCATCCAAAACCTCTATCTGTATGCGCTCTTTTTTATCCTGTTCGCTCTGTTCCTCATTTTCAGGTCGAATATCCACGTTCGTTTCAAAATGGCCATTGCCGTGACAATCGCGGTTGCCTGCACCGTTTTTGTACTCATCAATATGGATTTTGTTTTTGCCCTTATAACCTATCCCTTCCGGGCGCAGCCGCATCGGATTGAGGGCGGATCAGCCTATCTTACAAACATGCAGTACAATTCGGCGCTCGATATTTTCAAGTTTTTGCCGCTCCGTTATATCTATTTTACCTATGGTCCGTTTTTATGGCAGGCACGCGGGGCGTTTCTACTTCTTTCCGCTCTGGAAGGTCTTCTGGTGCTTTTTGCATCCATTCTCACGCTGCTCTATTTTGTCAAAGAGCCGATCAAAAAGAATATGAATCTGCAGCTTTTGCTTCTCTTTTTCTGTTTCACCGGACTGGCTGCCAATTCCATTGTCGACTCAAATTTCGGCACGGCGATTCGCCACCGGATGATTTACATCGTCTTTTTTTTCATATTTGTCAGCGCCTACTTTCACAACAAAAAGTTGAGAGTATTGTGAGCGCTGCAGTGACATTCTCTATCATCATTGTGCACTGGAACACGCTCGAATTAACCCGTCAGAGTATTCAGTCCGTGTATGATAAAAACCGGCGAACCGATTTCGAAATTATTCTGATCGATAATGCCTCGACGGATGCAAGCGGATTTTTGTTGCGCGATGAATTCCCGGGCGTCATTTTCCGCCGTTCCGAGGAGAATCTTGGATTTGCCGCGGCGAACAACCGCGGTATTGTGCTGGCCAGTGGCGAGTATATCATTTTACTCAACAGTGATGCGCGAATGGAGAGCGCCGAACCGCTCGCTCACGTGTTGCGTCGATTTGCAGCCGATGCAGTGCTGGGTATTCTCGGCGGCGCGCTTTATTTTCCAAACGGGCGCTTGCAGGCCAGCGGCCGCTCATTTTTGACCCTCGACCGTTTGATCAAACAACAGCTTTTCTTTGCCGGCGCCCGCCCTCTGCCTGAAAGAGCGAGAGAACACTTGTTTGCGGTGGATTATGTCGATGGCGCTTTTCTCTGTATTTCGCGGCGCGTCATCGAAAAGATTTCTCTTTTCAATGAACGATACACCATGTACGCCGAAGATATGGAGTGGTGCCGGCGCGCCTGGTCCGCCGGTTTTCGAGTTGCGGTTGATCCGACAATCCACATTATTCATCACCGCGGCGGCAGCAGCACAAAACGGTTTTCCGAAATCCTTTACGTCAATGCATTGAACAACTGTCGCTTTCTTTGCGATACGCAAAGCGCGTCACATGCCAAGATCGGCTATGATATTTTTTTGCTGGGCATGCTCCTACGTATCCCTGTCGCGCTGTGCCGGCGGACAGGGCTGGCGCGGGACTATTGGACGGGATTCCGCACAAGTTTCCGCAAGCGACATCAGTTAAAAGAACTTTTGTAGAAAATGAAACGAATCGGATTAAATGCCCTGCTGTATTCGCCGCGACTCGGCGGGATCGGTACCTATCTGCAGCAGTTGATGAAATATTTATCTCAGGACGACACGTTGTCCATCAAAATATTTGTCTCACAGGAAGAGGTCGATAACAATCCGGCGCCGTACACCGCCGATTGCTACGAGGCGGTTTCTTTCTACAATCCATTCCCACTGATGCGGCTGTTCAACGAGCATACACATTGGCCGAAAACTCTGTTTGCGAACCAGATTGATTTGTTTCATTCTCCGATATCCTATATTTCTCCGGGCGTCACTATCCCGTCGATATTGACCGTGCATGATCTGAGATATTTCCATTACCCTGAAACTTTTACCCGAGCGCGCGGTTATTTTCTGCGCTATGCTATACCGCGTTCGCTGAAACAGGCGCGACATATCATTGCCGTCTCCGAGTTTACCAAGAGTGATATCATTTCTCTTTTTGACGTTCCGGAGGAGAAAATTACCGTCATTCATGAGGGGATTGATCCGGCGCAGTTTTCCGAGCCGGTTCATCGTTCGCAGGTGCGCGATGCGCGTGTCAGTCACAACGCCGGTGTGCCCTATATCCTCGCTGTTGGACACCTCGAACCCCGTAAAAATTATACCAGACTGTTGCGGGCTTTTGATGTGTTGAAACATAAATATCATATACCGCACCAGCTCATCATTGTGGGGCAGGATAACTGGCATAGCAAGGAAATTTTTAACGTGCTGCGGAAATTAAAGCTCCAGGATCAGGTTCAGTTTCCAGGCTTTGTTCATACCGAAGAGCTTGTTTTTTTGTTGCAGCATGCCGAGATTTTTATCGCCCCTTCAATATTTGAAGGATTTGGTCTTACGCCGCTGGAAAGTATGGCGGCGGCAACGCCGGTGGTCGCGTCCGATATTCCACCGCATGCAGAAATATGCGGCGATGCAACCGTTTATTTTAATCCATTTGACGTTGACGATATGGTCGAAAAAATCTACTCCCTGCTCGGTAACGAAACCTTGCAGAAACAGTTGATCGAACAGGGTCGAAAACAAGTAAAAAAGTGGACCTGGAATAATTGTCTCAATCAAACAAAAAGAGTATACCGGGAATGTCTGAACAACCTGTAAAGAAAAAAGTGCTCAATATACAATCGCGGATTTGTATTGGCGGCCCGGCCATTCAAATTGAACTCTTGGCCAAACATTTGGACCGGAACAAGTTCGAACCGATTTTTCTCGGCGGCGCCATTGAAAAGGATGAAAGCAGCCGCCTGGAGGACATCAGTAATCTTGGTGTAAAGATCGATATTATCAAATCGATGCATCGGCGATCCCATCCGCTGAATGATCTGCTGTCGGTGTTTCAGGTGTACAGATACATCAAAAAGGAAAAACCGGATATCGTCCACACCCATACCGCCAAAGCCGGCGCAGTGGGGCGTGTGGCTGCGTTTTTGGCTCGGACGCCCGTTGTCATTCATACCTTCCACGGACATTCGTTTGCCAATTATTTTTCCCGGCTCACAACCGCGGTGTTCATTCATATTGAAAGACTATTGTCGAGAATCACCACTCGCATTATTGCAATCAGTACATTGCAAAAAGAGGATTTGACATCTATATATAAAATTGCCGCCGCTGACAAGGTGGAGATCATTAATATCGGTATTGATGTGAATTTTTTTGCGCAACACTCAAAAAGCCATAATCTGAGAGAAACACTCGGTCTTGCCGACACGGACAAGCTCATCGGAACAGTTGGGCGACTTGTGCCGATCAAAAATATTGAACTGTTGATAAAATCGTTCGCCGTGATTCGAGAGCAAAATCAAAATGTGCATTTGTGTATTGGCGGCGATGGACCGGAACGAGAGAATTTGCAGCAGTTGGTCTCTGAACTTGGTTTGAACGATTGTATCCATTTTTTGGGCTGGGTGCACGATGTCAAAGAATTTTACGCCGGAATTGATGTGTACGCCATTTCGTCTCTAAATGAAGGGACGCCGGTGACGATTCTGGAGGCTATGGCGAGCCGGGTGCCGGTCGTCGCGACAGCCGTGGGAGGTGTCCCGGATTTGATTCGCAACCGTGAGAATGGCCTGCTATGCGATAGCAACAATGTTGACGGGATGGCGCGGGCGATTGGGACCGTTTTTGAAAATGCCGATTTAGCGAAAAAACTGTGCGACTCGGCATTCGAGTTTGTTCGACAAAATTACTCCCAGGAAAAGTTCATCAGCATGACCGAAGAATTATATTTGAGGTTGTGCAGAATGGCGCATCGTGCATGAAAATACTATTCTTGCCACAAACCACCAGGGTTGGTGCAGCCAGCCGCACGCGCATCTATGATTATCTTGAACTGGTCCAGGATGAATTCACCTATCGCATCGTGCCGGGAACGACGCCGGAACTGGATCGCCGGTTTCTGGCCCATCCGACACTTTTTGAAAAGATTCGCTGGTTCTTCGGAAAAATCTGGGGCCGGCTAAAATGTCTGGCAAGCATTCGTTCGTATGATTGCGTGTACGTACAGCGAGAGTCATTACCCTATTTTTTTCCAGTGGTCGAACTGCTGCTCGCTCACTTTGCCAGGCGGTTTGTTTTTGATTTTGATGATGCGATTTTCGTCTACCCAAAAGAGAAGAACTGGCTAAAAAAGATGCTCATGGACGAACGCAGTGTTGAGCGCATCGTGCGACAAAGTGATCGCGTCATCGTGAGTACGAGCTATTTAGCGCACTACGCGTGCCAGTTTAATGATGATGTTCGCATCATCCCGACATGCGTGAAATTAAAAGATTTTCCCGCGCCGGCGCCGATTAAAGATCGGACGCCGTTGATTATTGGCTGGCTTGGCAGTCGGTCAACCATCGGTTATCTGAAGGAAATTGAAGCCGTGCTGACGGATTTGGCGAAAAGTATTCCTTTTCAGCTTTTGATCGTCGGGGGCGGCCAGGTTGACATCGACGGTCTGGAGACGCGGTGCCGAGAATGGTCGGCGGAAACAGAAAAGCAGAGTTTGCGCGAATTTGATATTGGTCTTATGCCCCTCCCGGATAACGCCTGGACGCGCGGCAAGGGCGGATTTAAATTGCTGCAATATATGGCGGCCGGCGTGCCGGCGGTCGCCTCGGCCGTGGGCGTCAACAAAAAGATCATTCAGGATGGAGTGAATGGATTTCTTGCGAGCTCCGAAGACGAGTGGAAAACAAAATTGGCGCGGCTTTTGACGGATATCGACTTGCGCCGCAACTGTGCCCAAGCCGGCAGGAAAACAATCGAGTCCTTTTATTCAATTGAAGGAAATTTTACAACGTGGCGTTCGGCCGTGACGGAATTTGAGACATGAAAATTTTACACATTACACATCTCAGCGATATTGGTGGCGCCGAAAAAATGGTTTTGGATCTGGCGGCATGGTGCGATCCCGCGCGATTCGACGTCTCGATTACCAGTATGAGCGGCGAAGGCGTATTGTCGGAAAAAGCGCGACAACTCGGTATAACCTTCCATGCAATTGGCAGGGGACATCCGCTCATCTTTTGGCGAAATTTCCCGGCTCTCCTGAAACGTGAACGGTTCGATATCATTCAAACGCACGGCGCCCGCGCGGAACTGACGAGCCTGGTGGCAAAATCTTGTCGAGTTCCGCGAGTCATCTCAACGCTTCACGATGTTCACGGTTTTGAAAATAGAGCGAAGAAACTGTTTACCCTGCTCACAAGTCCTTGTGTTGATGCCTGGGTGGCAGTGACGCCAATTATTGAACAGCGAGCGTTGTCCGGATTCAAGCTGTCGGCGACCAAAGTCAAGATGATCGAAAATGGCATTGATATTTCAAGCATCAATCAACAAAGCGGCCGGGACATTCGTGCCCAGCACGGCATAACGGAAAATCAAATCTTGATCCTCTCCGTCGCCAACTTGCGTCCGGTGAAAGGATTCGCCCACATCCTGAGCGGCATAACACTTTTGAGTGAACGCGAACGTCAGCGCTATCGTTTTGTCTTTGTCGGCAAGGACCAATCGAACGGAACATATCAGCACATGGCAAAAGATCTTGGTGTAAACGAGTGCATTATTTTTGCCGGATTTCAGGAACATGTCGTCGATTATTTGCATGCCGCGGATATCTTCCTGTTGGCATCCGAGTCCGAGGGACTGCCGTTGTCTTTGTTGGAGGCCTTGTCGTCTAAAACTCCGGCTATCGCAACGGCTGTCGGCGGCATTCCATCCGTCATTGAAAATGGAAAAAACGGCCTGTTGATCCAGCCGTCACAACCGAGACAAATTATCGAGGCCGTTCGAACGCTTTCAAGCGATCCGCAGCGCGCCCGACAACTGGCCGAGGTTGGCTATCAAACGGCTACAAATCGATTCACGGTTGAAGGGATGGTTGCCCGATACCAGGAACTGTATGAATCTTACAGGCGTGCGTAAGGCATTAATCAGCAGGGAATTTTATGAACAAGCAGATTACAGTCTTACGCATTCAATCGCGAATTTGTATTGGCGGGCCGGCCATTCACACGGAAATTTTGTCAAAATATTTACCGGCAGAACGGTACCGGACCATCCTTCTTGGCGGCGCGGTGGATGACGGCGAAAAAAGTAAATTCGATGATTTGAAAAATCAGCATATTGATATCCGAATTATCGACGAGATGCGCAGAGTCACCAATCCGCTCAACGATCTCAAAGCCATATGGAAGATTTATCGGATCATCCGGCAGGAAAAACCGAGCATCGTTCACACGCACACGGCAAAAGCCGGCACGGTTGGACGCCTTGCGGCGCTGCTCGCCGGCGTGCCGATCATCATCCACACATTTCATGGCCACACGTTCGATGGCTATTTCTCCCGGAGTCTCACCTTTTTCTTTAAAAAAATTGAACAGGCGCTGGCGATTTTTAGCACGCGCATCATTGCCATCAGCCCAAAACAAAAATATGATTTGACAGAAAAATACCGAATTGCGCCTCCTCATAAAGTCGATGTCATTCGGCTTGGCTTTGAGCTGGAACGACTACAGCACGTACAAAAATCCGCGACTTGGCGAACCACTCTTGGCATCCGCGATAGCGATTTTATTCTGGGCATTGTCGGCAGGCTCGTTCCCATAAAAAATATAGCGATGGGCATTGAGGTCGTGCAGCGTCTTCACGAGCACAAAAAAGCATATCACCTTTGTATCATCGGCGATGGCCCGGAACGTCATTCTCTGGAACAATTGTCTTTGGCCAAGGGTCTCAACGGTTACGTTCATTTTTTGGGGTGGAAAACGGATATCGAGGAGATTTACCGCAACATTGATATCCTTTTATTAACGTCAATAAATGAGGGCACACCCGTTGCGATCGTGGAAGCCATGGCCTGCGGCGTGCCGGTGGTCGCCACGGATGTGGGCGGCGTTGCTGACATGATCCGGCATGGACAAAATGGTTTACTGGTCCGTTCAGGGGAAACTCGCGACATGGCGGAAAAGATCAAATTGCTGATGTCGCAACCCGGGCTTGCCCACCTGTTAACCGAAAACGCACGAGATTTTGCGTTCTCCACCTATGGGTATTCCCGCTTGGTGGACGATATTGATCATCTCTACCGGGACGAGTTGGCTCGAAAAAACATCTGCACGCGCTAAAAATGTTAGGACCAACCTAATTACAGCTTTGTATGAAGAATTAACAGGTTGATACACTTTTTAAACATGCGGGATTTGGGCTGTTTTGACCGATAAAAACGGCGGCGCCGCATGTCATCCACTTTTTTGTCTTGTTATTCTTTTCTTTTTACCAAAAAGGTGATGATTTTATCGAAAAAATCAGCATCCGGGGGATTATCCGGTATAAATCAAGTGTTTTCCAAAACGCTTGGGATGTGTTAACTCGTCCGAACGTTGTTCCTTGGTGAGACTCTGTTATCCACGTTATACACAAATTTGCCCAAAACAGTATATTTTTGTCGATTTAACGATTGGTACAATATTTGTATAAAGACGAACAATTCGTTCCTTAAATGCAGAATTGCAGGAGGCATAGCGTCTGAACGCTACAAAGGTAAAGCAAATATATGACACATTATCTCTTTTATCTACTCATTCCATTTATTATTTCACTTGCCGTAACGCCGCTGTTCAAACGGTTCGCGCTCAATCATCACGTCGTCGCGCGACAGAATCATCGAACCGTACACGAAGGGGAAATTCCCAAATTGGGCGGCGGCGCCATTTTTATCGCTTTTCTTGTTGGCTTGGTCGTCTTTGTGGTGACCAAACCGGAGCTTTTTGTTGAAAATCTGAAAATGATCATCGGACTGGCGACGGGCGCCACAGTATTATTTTTGCTCGGCGCTATTGACGACAAAGCCGACCTGAACTGTAATTTAAAGCTTGTCATTGAAATTGTGGTCGCGGCGATTGCTGTATCGCTTGGCTGGCGTATGGACGGGCTTGTGCTGCCGGCGTATCAGGAAGTGTCGCTTGGTCTGCTGTCGTACCCGTTTTCCGTGCTGTGGATCGTCGGCGTGGCCAATTCCTATAATATGATCGACGGTCTCGACGGCCTCGCCGGTGGTGTGGCCACGGCGGTGTTGCTCTCCACAATGGCCATTTCCGCGGTATTTGGAAATACCTTCATCCCTGTTCTGGCGATCATCCTGGCGGGCGCTGTGCTTGGATTTTTACGCTACAATATTAATCCGGCAACCATTTTTATGGGCGACTCGGGCAGTCTGTCGCTTGGTTTCATCCTCGCCTGTTTAACCATGAATGCGGCGACCTTGGACGCCGGAAAATCCGTTTTTCTGATCCCGCTACTTTTGCTGGGTTTGCCGCTGACAGATACCTCGCTGGCGATCTTTCGTCGTTGGCGGCGCGGCATTCATCCGTTCCATGCGGATCGCGAACATGTGCACCACCGCCTGGTGGCGCTGGGGCTGTCGCAATCCGGCACGGCGCTGGCGCTTGTCGGTCTGACGTTTATCCTCGGGGTTATGGCGTACCTGCTGGCTCACGGCATCCATACCGATTTAAAACTGTTAAATTAGTTTGGAACTTTGCTTCGTTGGAATTATTTTAACCAAGATGTAATGCAAAGCAACGAGCACATTCACCACATCGGATGGATCTTTTGGTATCAATGCGCACGAAAATAATCTATGGGCTTGGTCTACTTGTGCTGCTTTTTTCATCGATCAGCACAGCAAGCTCATTTTTCACTATTTTGGAAAAATCCGAAAACAGTGTTGTCCTGGAGTGGAATTCTCCCGAACTGAACTGGCAGTCGGTGAGCATTGAAAACCGATCGTACGTTATCCCCGATCTCGGTTTGCCATTAACGCAGCAAGCGGGTCAGCCGCAACTGCCATTTGACGCGATCACCTTTGAACATCTGGGGACACAGCTTGTCATCTCGGTGCTCGATTCCGTGTTCGAAAGAATCACCGTCCCCGCTATCTGTCCCGCACCTGTTTTTTCAATTGACCCGGACAATCCTCACAGCCACTATCTCGAAGATCCGTCCGTTTATCAACGTAATATTTTTTCTCCCGCTGGATTTTTGCACTCGCAAAACGTTTTTTTATCGGGCCATCAATTCATTCGCCTGCAGATTAATCCGATCAAATACAATCCGGTTACCGGTGAGGTATTTGCCTTGCGTTATTTTCGTTGTCGAGTTTCATCGAACGGCGTGGGGGAACGCGATCTGAACCTTTCCGATATCGATGACAATCTAAAAAAAATGACGGCCGGCCAACTTGGCCAAAGCCGTGTACGGACCTCATTAAAAAAAATGTCGAGCTCTTTCTCCACTGAGGAACGCGTAAAACTGTATACGCTTGAGGAAGGCGTGTATAAAATCAGCGGCAGGGAACTGAGTGAACAGGGCGTGTCCATTGGCGCCGTCGATCCGCAGCAAATCAAGATAACCAACCGGGGGATGGAAATCGCCTGCCTGGTCACTGGTGCGGATGACGGAATTTTGCACGAGACCGATGAAATTCAATTTTATGCGGAACGCCTGCGCGGCGAGAACGACTATTACTACGCTTACACGGATACGAACATTTACTGGCTGCACTGGGATAGCGGCATCGGGCAGCGATTTCGAGCGGTTGACAGTCCGGAACCGGCAACGTTGGCGACCTTTTTTCCGCATCGATTGCACTTTGAAAAAGACCTGGAATATTATCAGGGCGATTCGAATAATGATATTCAGGATAGTCGCGTGGTTCCCGGTGAAGGATGGGTGTGGGACAAAACCATTGATCCGGGTGAGAAATTTCAAACGACATTTGATGTGCCCAATCGGATGCGCGATCAGGCCAAAGCGGAATTGAGATTGCGCGTGCGCGGCGAAACCAAAGACAATGAACCGAATGCCCATCACCTGCGTGTTTCTATAAATGGGGAGGTGTTGCTCGATACGTTCTTTGATGATCGCGAGGAAGTGCTGCCGACAATTGAATTTGACAGTGATATTTTGCTGGACAGCGGCAACGTGTTGATGCTCGAGTCGGTCCAGCAGACAAATCGCGTCTCGCGTTTTTTCTTTGACTGGTTCGAGATTTCGTACGCAAAACGTTTGACGGCCGCGGATGGTTGGCTGCGAGTCGACTCGCTGGACGCGCGTGATGGTTTTCATGTTGATGGTTTCTCTGAACCGGATGTGACCATTTGGGATATTGGCACACGCCAACACATTGTACCATTCAACAGCGGTGCGGCCTGGACCGCAAAGCTGCGCGTCGAATCCGCCGGCATTCTCGATGGCAATTTTTCCCGTTTTTATATCAACGACAAGCAGGTCTATTCCGGGTCCCGCGGTATCGCCATTGTCGCGCTGGATGCCACTGACGGCCATATTCTGTTTAACAGGACATTTGACACGTTCGCCTCGCCGGTCAATTCCGATAGTTTGGTTTTGCTGCTCAATACTTTGCCGAGCGGCGCCATTCTGCTTGCCGGTGTTAGTGATGACGGCGCCAACAATCTGACGGCCAGTGCGAGAAGCGCGCTCGAAGTCTTCGGCAGTGCCCAAATTGCCGAGCTGGCGTATCGACATTCCTGGGCGTTTATCGGCCGGAAAGGCGATACAGCCGCTCTCGCAGAAAATCGTGCGGCACCCACTGAGGGCTCGGTGACAGCGTCCGCCTCTTTGAATTTTTCCAGCGGCGATTCGAGTTTTAATGTCAAGTTTTTGCCCGAGTCGAAATACGGTCCCTTTGTCATTTTTGAATCCGCCGGATTAAAATCTCCCCTCAAAATTCAATGGCATACAAGCAATCCTGCGTTGGCCGTCAGCGGCGCCGATTACCTGATCGTCACCGATGAAAAGTTCAAAGCGGAGGTGCAGCGCCTGGCCGATTACCGGGCGAATTTTAATGGCTTTATTTCGGCCGTTGTGCAGGTGCAGGACATTTACGATGCGCTGAGTCATGGCATTGAAAATCCCGCTATCATTCAAACATACTTGCAAAATGCCAGCGCGGACTGGTCGCCAAAACCGCGTTTTGTGCTTTTGTTTGGCGATGCCAGTTGGGATGTAAAAAATAACTTGCGAGTCACTTTTTCCAATTACGTCCCATCTCTCGGTAATCCGGTGAGCGATGCATTGCTCGTCTGTTTTGATGGGGAGGAGGATTTTATCCCGGATGTGAGTATCGGGCGAATTCCGGTGAAAACAGTATCTGAAGCGCGGGCGTCTGTGGACAAAATAATCAATTACGAAAGCTCACCTGCCGCGCGGTGGAAAAAGCGCTTTGTGTTCATCAATGGCGGGCTGGATGAATCGGAACAAAATCTTTTTCAAAGACAGTCCACGGCGTTGGCCGGTGAATTTGTCGACGCCTATCCGATGTACGGTGAACCCGTTCACATTAATAAGGATGCGGAGGACGCGCAGGCCGATGCGCGGTCGCTCATTCTCGATGCTATCAATAACGGCACGATTTGGACGAATTTTATCGGCCACGCAGCCAGCCGCACCTGGGAGCTCATGTTCAATAATCCCGATATTGACGATCTCTCTAACCAGGGGCGCTATCCGTTCATCTCCAGCATGACCTGTCACACCGGTCGTTTTGCCGAACCCACCCAGGACAGTTTCGGCGAAAAGTTTTTGCTCGTTCCCAACAAGGGCGCTATCGGTTTTTGGGGCACCTCCGGATGGGGGTATTCCTACGAGGATTATCTCTATTTACGCCAGCTTTATCCCACCGTAATGCGGGATTCAGTTCGTTATCTCGGCGATATTATTACGTTGACCAAGTTCGGCTTGTGGAGCCGCTACGGCGCCGGCGCCCACATCCGCAATCTGATTTTACAATATAACCTGATGGGCGATCCGGCGTTGTCGCTGGATCTGCCGACGTTGCCCGATGTGACCATGGAGCCGCAGGATATTGTGGTGAATCCGCAAGCGCCCAGCGAAGCCGATTCCACGGCGACGATTAAGCTGAGACTGCAAAACTGGGGACCGGTGGCGCAAGACAGCGTGATTGTTGATGTTGACATCGAACAACTCGTGACAAAAAGACAGGTGAAAAAACGGTTGGCTTTGCCATCCCTCGGACGAATTGATTCTTTAAATGTTGAATGGCCCCTGCGTCACATGGCCGGACCGGTTGAAATCCGCGTCACGCTCGATCCGGACAATCGCATCAAAGAAGACGATGAAACCAATAATGTCCAACTCAAACAAGTCACCGTATTGACCAGCACCTTTGCTCAGGTGGCGCCGTTGAACAACTCACTGGTGCCGCTGGAGAGCGTCACGCTAAAAATACAAACACCGCAGCAATACTTTGACGAATCCACTTTTTATATTTTTGAGATGGATACATCGCGCAGCTTTGCCAGTTCAGCCTTAAAAGTCTCGCCGCCGATTCAGGCGCATCCTTTGTTGATTAAATGGCGGCCAAATGGTTTGCTGCCGGATGCCAAATATTTTTGGCGCGTTCGTTTGCAGGATGGCGCCGCCAATACCTCGTTCGTCGGCTCGTTTTATACTAACGATCGCCCCGATTTTGGATGGCAGCAGGCGGATCAAAACGCCGCCGGTTTTAATGTCCGGGAGAACGTCGAATGGACGACTGCTTCGCGATTGAGCACCAAGCCGATTACCGTGCTCCTGCAATCCGCCTGGACAAACTCTGTCGGTTTTGCGGTGATTGAGGTCAATGGCCAGTCGCCAATACAGACCGGCCGCGGTGTCAATGTTGTGGTGCTGAATCAAAATAGCGGTGAGGTTTTACAAACCGGTCATTTTGATACCTACGCCAGTGCTGCACAAGCGGCGGCGCTGATGGATTTTATTTATGCCGTCCCGCCCGGACGAATCGTGCTAGCTGCGGTCAGTGATGAAGGCAGCCTGAATTTAACTGATGACGCGCGGGCGGCGCTGGAATCGATTGGCAGCGCTAAAATTCGTGATCTTGAGTATCGGGACATGTGGGCCATTATTGGCAAAAAAGGCGCGGCGCCCGGTTCCGTTATCGAAGGCTTTGAACCGGCGAAAGCCAACGGCGCGGTTGTCCTCAAGGATACATTGTCGGTTGTGCACACCTCCGGGCGAATGCTCTCCGAACGCATCGGCCCGGCCACCCGCTGGCATGCCGCCAACGTTGATGTGATCATCCCGGATTCGTGCGATTTTTCGCTGAATGTTTTCGGCTACCACAAAACCAGTGGCGATACTGTTCGAGTGCTCTCACAGCAAAAAAACGCCACCATTGATTTGTCCGCCATTGATCCGGCGCAATTTCCGTTTCTTTATCTTGATGCCCACTTTAAAAGCAACAGCTCGTCACACTCGCCGCTCTTAAAAAGCTGGAGTATCCTGTACGATCCGGCGCCGGATTTGACCATCAGCCGGCAATTGGTGGCGCAAAGTGCCGATACCGTGCTCGTCGGTCAGATGGTGACGTTTTATCTTGACATCTACAACGTCGGTTTAACAATGGCAAAGAAAGTACCGCTTGCGGTCACTCAGGTTAATCAAACCGGCGAAAATAAAATTGTCGATGTGCTGATTGATTCCATCGTAGTGGATCGTTATGCGCCCATCGAGTTTACCTGGCGAAGCGGCGCCGTCCCAGGCGAAAAGAATATTGCGATTACCGTCGATCCTGAGAACATTTTTGATGAACTGTCCGAAGCCAACAATTCGGTGATAACGTCGGTTTTTGTACACCCGGATACGGTGCGCCCTGAAATCAAAGTGACCTTTGACGATCGGGAAATTTTTGACGGCGATTTGGTGTCCGCTCAACCGTTTATTCGCGCCACATTGTTGGATAATAATCCGGAACTGCGCGTCGATTCGACCAGCATCAAAGTGTTCCTTGACGGCAGATTGCTGTCGACGAACGATGAGAGTGTCATCACGTTGCAGGAATCGACGAACCATGACGCCGTCGCCGAGCTGCACATTCGGCCCACGCTGGATGATGGCCGCCATATCCTGGAAATTCAGTTTACCGACAACAGTTTGAATACGGTGACAAAACGAATCAATTTTACGGTTGAAAGTGATTTAGCTATCCGTAATGTGCTGAACTATCCCAACCCTTTTGAGAACGATACCGAATTCTGTTTTGATCTTACCCGCGGGGCCGATATTCGCATCAAAATTTTCACCGTGGCCGGTCGGCTCATCCAAACAATCGAAGCCGGCCGCATCGATGTGGGCTATAGTCGTATTTATTGGGATGGCCGCGATTCGTCCGGAGAACGACTGGCCAACGGCGTCTATCTGTATCAAATTATCGCTCACGATGATACGGAATCCAGCACCGTCAGCAGTAAAGTGATCGTCATGCGCTGAGAAACACCAATGGCCTATAAAATGAGGTGTGCGCGAAATGTGGATAACTTGTGCACACGTTGGAGCCGGTAAATGAAGCCTCCATTTTTCTCGTCGTTCGCTTTTTTCCTCTTGAATCTTCTTTATCGAATCTAAATATCGGCTTTACATTATTTTAACATGCTCTCTAAGTCTTTAAATTACAGAGGTCGTCTTGCAGGCTTTTGACCACTCGAATCCATGTTATCCGTAGTCTGTCCTCTAAGTCTTTAATTTTTAGCTTGAGTATCAAAAAAAATCAAAATTCTCTTGCTTTTTTAAAAAATGACAAAATGTGGATAACTTGGGGATATATTAAGTCTTGACGTACAAATTGTACGACAACCTATATATAGGCTTGTTACAAACGACACCTCCAAATCTTGGCATGAGCACTGTTTCACGACTAAATCTGGTGTACGAATAGAAAATTTTTGCTGGAAATACACGTTGTTTTTTTGCTGGAAAATTATTTACTTGGCGCGTTTCTAATAGTATGATTAATTCTCGGAATACAGAAAGTTATGACGTCATCAGACTGGATTTATTTTGCGCTGTTCACCCTGGCGCTTGTGCTCATCGTGCTGGCCGCCGATTTTATTCAACGGCTGTTCAAATGGCCGCCGGAAGCCACGCGCAAATTGGTTCATATTGTCGTCGGCATTGTTGTCGCCACAACGCCATTTGTGCTGCACTCCATGTGGCCGATGGTCATTCTCGGTATCCTCTTTACCATAGTTGATTTTGTGGCAGTCCGGCGAGGCCTGTTCCCGGGCATGCATGACACCGGGCGCCAAACCTACGGCACGGTCTTTTATCCGATTTCGTTTGTAATCCTCACAGTCACGCTCTGGAATCAACACAAGCTCATTCTTGTGACAGCCATGCTCATCATGGCCATTTCGGATGCCGTTGCCGCCATCGTCGGCGGGAAGAGCCGGACGCCGGTCGTCCTGCATTTTGGACCGGAGAAAAAATCCGTGCAGGGTTCAACGGCGATGTTTTTTTCCACATTTATCATTGTTTGTGTGACGTTTTACGGCGCCGTGCTTTTAGATTTTTACGATTTGTCGATTTCGCGGATTTTATGGATTGCCGCCGTCACCGGCATTCTGGCGATGGCGTCCGAAGTGGTGTCCGCCAAAGGATCGGACAACCTTACTGTCCCGCTCGGCTCCGCGTTTGCCATGTTCTACTTGTTGAATGAATCACCGCACGATGGTTTTGTCTTTACCATCGGCATGCTGCTGGCGCTTCTCATCGCTGCTCTTTCATATCGCCTGCATTTCCTCGACGGCGGCGGCTCGGTTGCGCTTTTCCTGCTTGGCACCATCGTCTTTGGCGTTGGACGCTGGACATTCGCTGTGCCCATCCTGACATTTTTTGTGCTGTCAAGTCTGCTTTCAAAAATGGGCAAAAAGCGCAAGCACAAACTGCTCACCGTTTTTGAAAAAAGCGGCCGCCGCGACGCCGCACAGGTTTTGGCCAATGGCGGCATTGCAGGACTCATGCTGTTGTTCTGGTATTTTTTTAATAATGATTTTTTCTACGTGCTCTATATCGCCTCACTCGCCGCTGTAACCTCGGATACCTGGGCGACGGAAATTGGTGTGCTGGCCAAAGGAAAGCCGAGATCGATTTTGACCTTTAAACCCGTTCCCATGGGCACGTCCGGCGGCATCTCATGGCTGGGCACATTCGGCTCGGCGCTTGGCGCACTGGTCATCGTTTTGGTCGGCTATCTGTTCAGCCCGCACGCCTCGCCGCGCGTCTTGGGTTGGAGTGAGGTTGGCCTCGTTTTGTTCGCCGGAGTTTTTGCCGGCCTGGTTGATAGCCTGCTTGGCGCGACCGTGCAGGCGCAGTTCCAGTGTCCATTCTGTTTGAAAATCACCGAAAAGAAAAAACATTGCGGCGACCGCAAAACTGATTTTTACCAAGGCTTTGCCTGGATCAATAATGATGTTGTGAATGGATTGTGCGCCGTCAGCGGGGTGCTCTTTGTCTGGATGATTTGGCTGCTTTTGAATTAGGCGGTTATCGGTGAAACACACCGGCAGTCGGAGATTTTTCTCCAAATTTGGATTAGAAATTGGAGAACTCTGATTTTTGATCGAATGAACCAATGAGATTCTTTTACATTTCAAATCGAGCTCGGGGCATAATTCTATTTTAAATTTCTTACGGATGTCGTATATTCAAAACTGAAAAATTCATTGGAACCTTTCAATTTATCTCATATCAAGGAGGAACGATGACGACCATCGTTGATGTATTTGCACGTGAAATTCTCGATTCCCGCGGGAATCCGACTATTGAAGTTGAAGTATGGACGGAAGCCGGCGAATGTGGCCGCGCGGCAGTGCCTTCCGGTGCATCCACCGGTGAAAACGAAGCGCTCGAATTGCGTGATGGTGATGAAAACCGCTATCTCGGAAAAGGCGTCGAAAAAGCTGTTGAAAATGTTAATGATATTATTGCCGAAGAAATCATCGGCATGGACGTTACCGAACAAGTTGAAATTGACAATTTGATGCTCGAACTTGACGGCACCAAAACAAAAAGCAAACTTGGTGCGAACGCCATCCTCGGCGTTTCACTGGCTTGCGCCCACGCGGCCGCCAAAACGCTTGACATGCCGCTGTATCGTTACATCGGCGGCGCCAACGCCAAACACCTGCCCGTGCCGATGATGAACATCATTAATGGCGGCTCCCACTCCGATGCGCCGATCGCGTTTCAGGAATTTATGATTCGTCCCGTTGGCGCCGCTTCTTTGAAAGAAGCCGTGCGCATGGGCGCTGAAGTGTTCCATAATCTGAAAAAAGTTCTCAAAGCCCGCAACCTCAGCACCGCCGTCGGCGATGAAGGCGGTTTTGCACCGGAACTCGACGGCACCGAAGACGCGCTCGAAAGCATTCTCAAAGCGATCGAAAAAGCCGGCTACAAACCGGGTGAGGATATCACCATTGCGCTCGACTGTGCGGCATCCGAGTTTTTTGTCAATGGCGTTTACGATTACACCAAATTTGAAGGCGAATCCGGCGCCAAACGCACATCTGCCGAACAAGCTGATTATCTGGCTGAACTGGCGGCAAAATACCCGATCGATTCGATCGAAGACGGCATGGCCGAAAACGATTGGAAAGGCTGGAAAATCCTCACCGACAAGATTGGCGATACATGCCAGCTTGTGGGCGACGATCTGTTTGTGACCAATGTGGAATATCTCGAACGCGGCATCAAAGAAGGCTGCGCCAATTCGATTCTCATCAAAGTGAACCAAATTGGCACGCTGACCGAAACGTTGAACGCGATTGAAATGGCGCATCGCGCCGGCTTTACAACGGTTACCTCGCACCGTTCCGGCGAAACGGAAGATGCCACCATCGCGGACATCGCCGTTGCCACCAACAGCGGTCAAATTAAAACCGGTTCGCTGAGCCGTTCGGATCGTATGGCCAAATACAACCAGCTCATTCGTATTGAGGAAGAGCTGGGTGAAACCGCCATTTACGGTTATGCTAAAGTAAAATAAGTCATTTTTTTCGGGGTCGATTTTCGGCCCCGATTTTTTTGAGAGCTGTGAATGAAACGAATTCCTTGGGAAAAAATTCAGCGTTTTTTTATGCAGCCCAAGTTCTGGCTCGTGGTCGGTCTGGTGTTCGTTCTGTACTCGTTTGTTTTTGAAAAGGCCGGCTTTATCCGGCAATTTCGCCTGAAACGCGAAAATATGCAACTGCGGGCGCAAGTCGAATTGACGCAAAAAAAACTCGAGTATCTGCAGAGCGAGGTCGACGCGCTCAAGCACGATATCGACCGCATCAAGCAGGAGGCGGTGTCCTGCGGCATGCGCATGGCCGCCAGCACGGAGTCGAAGGCGCGTGTGTCCTCGTCCACGGCACGCACGAGCGCGTCCTTCACGACCTGCCCCCGCTCGGCCAGGGAGCAGAGGGT